>JBAPTX010000109.1:0-1767 GCA_049282375.1 Calditrichia bacterium | reverse complement strand
CGGTAATGACCGGGGCATCGGCGCCAATGGCGTTCACAACAGTGGTGTCCGCCGGGGTGCTGGCATCATTGCTCATGATAATGATCTCACCGGTGTAGCTTCCGGCAATCAGCGGCTCAAAATAAACTATCACGCTCATGCTGTCGAACGGCGCCAGTTTGAACATGGTGGTATCCACGCTGAAGAGTGAATTGGTGCTGATCACATCGCTGATGCGAAGTGTATCCGAACCATCGTTCTTTACCCAGATCATACCCTCGCCCATGCCGCCGGTATAGGTGGTATCGATTACCAGAGGATCAGGATAGGTATTTATAACCGGAGTGCCGATGACCTGCATGTGAGCACCAACCCTCACTTCTGGATTTACCGGGTCGTTGCTCGATACCACAATATCGGCAAAGTAATCGCCGCCCAGTAAACCGGCGGGATCGAATGTTACACTCAGGTCCATGCTGTTTCCGGGAGCAACAACACCGGTATCCGGAGTCACAGAAATCCAGTCAATACCGGCCCCTGTGGTAATGGAACAGTAATAGGGTGAGAAATTATCGTAAGTATGCGAGGCTGTGGGTCCCGGGGGGAAGCCGCCGGCAATATTTCCGGGAATACCGGTTACCAGTTCACCAAAAGAGGTGGGAATGGGAACCGTTTCACTTCCACGATAATAGGTTGCGGAGAGGTCCCAGCTTGCCCCGATATAGTAATAATGCCCGGATTCCAGCGGCACGGCGATGGGACCGGAGGAATAAAACTGCTGCCCGGTTCCAGAGCTTGCGAAATAAACTTCATTTACCTTGTTATAGGAACCGGTTGCCGCCATTCCTTCATAAACGAAGAAATAAATAGGCGTGGAAGCGGGAATATCCAAAAACAACTTATGTTCCAGCAGGGTGGTTTCTGAAGTTACATAAAAGATATTTCCACGATCACGGCTTCCGCCGGAAAAGGAACTTGATGTGGATCCAAAGATTTCTTCACCTTCAATCTGATCGGGCATCTGAAATACCTTAGAACCAGATTGAGCCAGTTCATCTGTACCTGGGATGGAAATTGTCTGACGTTTTTCCATGGCTGCCCTGACTTCAGGGGAAATTTGGGATTCATCTACTTTGGCCACTCTCTCTTTAACAGCATTTTCATCCTGTGGGAGTCCCGGAGCGACGGAAAAGTAGAGCGGGCCTGCACCGTTATTGGAAATAGTCAATGTATCCGTTACGGTTGAACCGCTGGGAATACTGACATCAAACGTATCCGGATTGACTGCTATTACCGGCGCATCATTTGCTTCAAGGGTAATGGCAACAGTTAACATGGGCATCGTCGGATCATTGCTGCTGATTTCCAGTGTTGTGGTATGAGTTCCTGCTGATACAACGCCGGCATCGAAATCCACCATGATATCCTGACTGTTCAAGGAAGTGATGCTTCCCGTATCGGGAGTCACTGTCAGCCAGTTCACTGCCGGATTCTCCACAATCTGATAATTCAGCACGCTGGGCGCGGCAGTGGTATTGGTAATGGTAAACATCTTTGTGCTGGTAGCTCCCAGTAGCAGTGTATCACCAATCGCGGTGGTGCTCAGCATGATGGTGGGATCACCGGCCAGAGTGGTGAAGTACACATCATCAATGGCCATGTCGCTGTAGAAGTTGCTGCCGGTAATGCCGCGGAAGCGCACTTTAATGGGCATGCTGGTGTAAGCGGAAAGATCCACCAGCGCCTGCAGCCAGGGATCGGTCTGGGCGGCCTGCTGCTGGCCGATCA
>JBAPTX010000108.1:0-6149 GCA_049282375.1 Calditrichia bacterium | reverse complement strand
GGGTGACCTGCTTTATTCAACAGAGCATATCGAATTTGAAGATTGATTAGTTCCCCCCGCCCCCGGCAGCGCCGGACCGGGAAATTTTACAAAATAAAAGAATAAGGATGATTTATGAGTAAGCTAGACGATCTTACCATCGAAGAACTTTCCATTAATACCATTCGGACGCTGGCAATGGATGCAGTGCAGAAAGCGGATTCGGGCCATCCCGGAACCCCTATGGCGCTGGCGCCGCTGGCCTATGTGCTTTGGAAAAAGATAATGCGCTACAATCCCAAAAATCCGCACTGGCTGAACCGCGACCGCTTTATTTTATCCGCCGGACATGCTTCCATGCTTCAGTACGCCAGCCTGTTTCTAAGCGGTTATGATCTTTCTCTGGAAGATATCAAGAATTTTCGCCAGTGGGGCAGCATTACCCCCGGTCACCCGGAATATGATGAAACACCGGGAATTGAAACCACCACCGGTCCGCTGGGGCAGGGATTTCTAAACGGGGTTGGAATGGCCATTGCCGAAGCCCATTTGAGCGCCCGTTACAACCGGGATGATTTTCCGGTGATCGATCATTTCACCTACGTGATTTGCAGTGACGGCGATTTAATGGAAGGGGCTTCCCACGAAGCGGCTTCCCTTGCGGGACATCTGAAGCTGGGAAAAATGATCTATTTTTATGATGATAACCATATCAGTATTGAGGGGAAAACCGGAATTACTTACAGCGATAACGTCCCGGAAAGATTTAAAGCATATAACTGGCATGTGCAGGATCTGGGGGAAAATGCCAATGATATTGAAAAGATAGAAAAAGCCATTCACAATGCACAGTCGGAAACAGAGCGGCCTTCCCTGATCATCCTTCGCTCGCATATTGCCTGGGGAGCGCCCAATATGCAGGATACCCCGGAGGCACATGGTTCCCCGCTGGGTGAAGAGGAAATCCGCAAAACCAAAGAATTCTACGGCTGGCCGGCTGACCAGCAGTTTCTGGTACCGGAGAAAGCACTGCAGCATATGCGGGAATCCGTGGGAAAAGGCCGTGAACTGGAAGAAAAATGGCGGCAACTGTATGACCGCTATAAAGAAAAATTTTCTGATGAGGCTTCCCGGCTGCAGGCAGCAATCGAAGGAAAAATGCCGCAGGGATGGGAAAAAGATCTGCCGCAATTTAAACCGGAGGACGGCCCGATGGCCACCCGGGGCGCCGCCGGAAAGGTGATTAACAAACTTGCCGAAAGGCTGTTCTGGATAATGGGCGGCAGTGCGGACCTGGCCCCTTCCACAAAAACGCTCATCGATTCTTCCGGGTATTTTGAAGCGGGGGGATATGAAAACCGGAATATGGCCTGGGGGGTGCGCGAGCATGCCATGTGCGGCGCCGCTTCCGGCATTATGCTTCATGAAGGGGTAAGGCCATTCGTCAGCACCTTTTTTGTATTTACAGATTATGCCCGTCCTTCCATCCGCCTCGCTTCCATTATGAAACTGCCGGTAATCTATGTGATGACCCACGATTCCATTGGGTTGGGGGAAGACGGCCCCACCCATCAGCCGGTGGAACATCTGGCTTCCCTCCGGGCCATGCCCGCCATCAGCCTGATCCGCCCGGCGGATGCAAATGAAACCGCCTATGCCTGGCAGGCGGCGCTGCAAAACCTGGACGGTCCCACCATTCTGGTGTTAAGCCGGCAAAAACTGCCCGTATTCGATCGTCAGAAAACTGCTTCCGCCGAAGGGGTGCTGAAAGGGGCTTATGTGCTTTCTAAAGAAAACAGTGATCAGCCACAGGCTATTCTTATTTCCAGCGGATCGGAAGTACAGTTGATTCTGGATGCACAGCAAAAACTGCAGGAGCAGGGCATTGATGTGCGCTGCGTCAGTATGCCCAGTTGGGAGTTGTTCCGCCGCCAGCCGGAGGAATATCGCAATCAGGTGCTGCCGCCGCAGGTCAGCGCCAGAGTAGCGGTGGAAGCCGGCTCGCCGCAGGGCTGGGAAGAATGGTGCGGCTGCAAGGGAGCGGTAATCGGACTTACCCGGTTTGGGGCTTCGGCACCTTATAAAGAAATTTACAAGCATTTAGGATTTACCCCGGATAATATTGCAGATAAAGTGAATGAAGTATTAAAAAACCAATAAGGATTTAAAATGGAACGCCTTTTAAAACTGATCGAATATGGCCAGAGCTACTGGATTGATAATTTAAGCCGGACCATGCTCCATAACGGGGAGCTGAAGAAAAGAGTTGAAGAGCAGGGCCTGCGCGGTATGACTTCCAATCCCAGTATCTTTAATAAAGCCATTTCCAGCGGCGAAGCTTATGATGAGCAGATAAAAGAACTCGTGGAAGCGGGAGCTACGCTGGATGAAATTTATGAGAAGTTAGTAGTAACGGATGTGCAGGAAGCCTGTGATATCCTTCGCCCCGTGTATGATCAATCGGACGGTCTGGACGGCTACGTCAGCCTGGAAGTTTCACCTTACCTTGCGCATGATGCCGAGGGCTCCATCAAAGAAGCCCGGCGGCTATGGAAAGCGGTGGATCGCCCCAATCTTTTTATCAAAATACCGGGCACCGAAGAGGGGGTATCCGCCATTGAACAGATGTTGTACGAGGGAGTGAACATCAATATTACCCTGCTATTTTCCATTGCCAGTTACGAAGCGGTGGCAAAGGCCTATATCCGGGCGCTGGAGCGGCGGGATGCGGAAGGAAAGCCGGTGGACAAAGTGGCCTCAGTGGCCAGTTTTTTCCTGAGCCGGATCGATGTACTGACAGACCAGTTGCTGGGCCAGCGTATCATCCCGGAAAAAACAAGCGGAGATCAGGTGCGGCCGGAGCAGTTGCTGGGCAAGGTTGCCGTGGCAAATGCCAAGCTTGCCTATCAGAGTTTTCTGGAAATCTTCAGCGGGGAACGCTGGGAAAAGCTGGCCGATAAAGGGGCCCAGGTACAGCGGCCTTTATGGGCCAGCACCAGTACTAAAGATCCCCTGTATAATGATGTACGTTATGTGGAACCCCTGATCGGCCCTCATACCGTTAATACAATGCCGGAAGAAACGATCGAGGCATTTGCTGATCACGGCCAAATTGTGGAAAATTCAGTGAAGGAAGGCCTCCAGGAAGCGCACCAGGTGCTGGAAGATTTGAAAAAAACCGGCATTGACCTGGATTTTGTGACCACTCAACTGGTGGATGAAGGAATGCAGAAATTTACCGTTCCCTTCGATAAATTGATGAGTGCACTGGCAAAACAACGCCGGAAATTTCTGCAGGATAAAATTGCCAGTCAGGATATCCACTTCGGAAACTCCGAATCGGAGGTAACCACCGCTTTCTCTTCTCTGGATGCAAAACAGTTCAGCCGCCGGTTATATCAGAAGGACGGCACGCTGTGGAAAGCGGAGCCGCAGCAGGTTTCCGCTATCGGCAACCGGCTTGGATGGCTGAACAGCGTACAGGTATTTCAGGGCAGAATTCCTGAAATGAAGAAGTTTGCTGAAGAAATTTCCGCTGAATTTAATTTTGTAGTCCTTCTGGGGATGGGCGGCAGCAGCCTTTGCCCGCAGGTGGCGGCGGATACATTCGGTTCCGCCGGCGGCTATCCTCGGCTGCTGGTGCTGGATAATACGGATCCCGCGGCCGTGCAGGCAGTGCAAGAGCAAATTGAAATCAGTAAAACTTTGTTTATTGTTGCCAGTAAATCGGGGACTACTACCGAAACGCTCAGTTTCTATCGTTATTTTTATCAGCAGGCGGAAAAGAGCAATGTTGAGAATCCCGGCAGCCATTTCGTAGCCATTACAGATCCCGGCACTCCGCTGGTGGAAGAAGGCCGGAAAAAACATTTCCGCAAAATATTTGAAAATCCGCAGGATATCGGCGGACGCTATTCGGCGCTATCCTATTTCGGTCTTTTACCTATGGCACTGATCGGAAT
This sequence comes from Calditrichia bacterium, assembly GCA_049282375.1. Lineage (GTDB taxonomy): Bacteria > Calditrichota > Calditrichia > RBG-13-44-9 > RBG-13-44-9 > JBAPTX01. The sequence continues at coordinate 2,208 of JBAPTX010000108.1, read as the reverse complement.
GGATCTGCAGAAACTGCTGCAGTCCGCCCGGGATATGCAGGTCAGCAGTGGCGCATCTCTTCCGGTAAAAGAAAATCCGCCGGTTGCCCTGGGTGCATTTCTGGGCATGAACCAACGGCTTGGCCGGGATAAAGTGACTTTTCTGCTGTCGGATTCAATCCGGTCTTTCGGGTATTGGGTGGAGCAGTTAATCGCCGAAAGCACCGGGAAAGAAGGTCATGGATTGCTGCCGGTGGAAGGGGAGCCGCCTCTTTCCGGGGGAAAATACGGAAACGACCGGCTTTTCGTTTTTATCAATGTAAAAGGGGAATCAATTAAGGGTGCTGAAAAATTAAAAGAGTCCGGTCATCCCTTCGCCGAAATTACCCTGCCCGGCAAATACGCACTTGGCGGCGAATTTTACCGATGGGAGCTGGCCACGGCAGTGGCGGGAAGGGTGATCAATGTAAATCCTTTTGACGAACCCAATGTTTCAGAAAGCAAAAAAAATACCCGGGAACTGCTCCTGCAGTATCAGGAAAAGGGAAATCTTCCTGAAAGCAACGCGGTGCTGCAGGAGGGGGAAATCAAGGTTTTTGCTGCAGATTCTGATGCAGGCTTTTCCGCCGCAGGGTACTCGGGTTTGCAAAAATTACTTTCCGCATATTTGAAAACAGCAGATTACCCGGATTACATCGCTTTGCTGGCTTATTTCCATCAAACACCGTCCCGTCATGAAAAGCTGCAGAAAATCCGCGCTGAACTGTTCCGGAAAACCGGTCTGGCAACTACCCTGGGTTACGGGCCTCGCTATCTGCACTCCACCGGCCAGCTTCATAAAGGCGGACCCAATCGCGGACTGTTCATTTTATTTACCGCACAATCGGCAGCAGAGCTGCCGGTGCCGGGAGAAGAATATGATTTTGCGGTTTTACAGCGGGCGCAGGCACTGGGGGATTTACAATCCCTGCAGGGCCATGACCGCCGGGTGATCCGGATTCATCTCGGAACGGATGTGGAGGCGGGTTTGCAAAAAATCAGTCAGGCATTGCAGTAAAATATAAAGGATAATTATGAACAGCAGTCTAATCGAAGTACAGGAGCGGGGGTTTTCCAGCAGCCGGCCGGCAGACCCTTGTGTGGTGGTCATTTTCGGGGCTACCGGCGATCTGACACACCGCGAACTGGTTCCGTCCCTGCAGGCGCTGCACTGTAAAGGCTTGCTGCCGGAACGCTTTGCGATTATCGGCTTTGCACGCCGCCCCTGGAGCGATGATGAATTCCGCAGCCGCATGAAAGAGGCTGTGGATAATGAAACGGATTGTGCCGATTCCCAATGGGATCAGTTTGCGGAGAGGCTTTTTTTTGTGAAGGGTAATTTTAATGATCCTGCCGAAAAGGGCTATGCAGATCTGAAATCCAAAATAGAGGAACTGCAGGATCAATTCGAAATTCCCGATAATGTGCTGTTCCATCTGGCTGTTCCGCCGGAATTCTACGGTACCATTATCAACCGGTTGTCGGCCGCATCGCTCAGCACACAGGAAAACGGCTGGCGCCGCATCATCATTGAAAAACCGTTCGGCCGCGACCGGGAATCTGCCCGGGAACTGGACCGTCAGATTCATGATGTGCTGGGGGAAGAGCAGATTTACCGGGTGGATCATTTTCTGGGAAAGGAAACCGTACAGAATATGCTGGTTTTCCGCTTTGCCAATCCCGGTTTCGAACCCATCTGGAACCGGAACTACATCGATCATGTGCAGATAACGGTAGCGGAAAACCTGGGAATTGAAGGCCGCGGGAATTTTTATGAATCCACCGGTGTGGTACGGGATATGGTGCAAAACCATCTGCTGCAGTTGTTATGTATGACCGCCATTGAACCGCCCGTCCAATTTGACGCCGATTCCCTGCGGACCGAAACGGTTAAAGTGCTGAAGTCGCTCTGCCGTATAAATCCCGAAAAACAGGTGGTGCTGGGGCAGTACCGCGCCGGCGGTACAAACGGCAATAGGCATAAAGGATACCGGGAGGAGGAAAACACTTCCCCGGATTCTACTGTGCCCACCTTTGCCGCCCTGAAACTTACGCTGGACAACTGGCGCTGGGCGCAGGTTCCTTTTTATCTGCGTACCGGCAAACGTCTTCCCGAAAAACTGACGCAGGTAACCATCCGCTTCAAACCCACCCCGCATCTGATGTTTCCTGCACCGGGTAACCGTAAAC
>JBAPTX010000107.1:0-4560 GCA_049282375.1 Calditrichia bacterium | reverse complement strand
CAATAATATCAGCAATGGTTATAATATTTATATCCAGTTCTTTTGCAATCTCTTCCAGCCGCGGCAGCCGGGCCATCCGTCCGTCTTCATCCATAATTTCGCATAATACCCCGGCCGGGGTCATTCCCGCCATCTTCGCCAGATCCACCACGGCTTCGGTGTGGCCGGCGCGACGCAAAACCCCGCCTTTTTTAGCTATCAGCGGAAAAACATGTCCGGGGCGTCCCAAGTCGAAGGGACGCGTTTTGGGATCGATGGCGGTTTTAATGGTCAGTGCGCGGTCAAAGGCGGAGATGCCGGTAGTGGTGCCTTGCCGTGCATCAATGGTAACTGTAAAGGCAGTGCCATGAAGTGAAGTGTTGTGGCTGACCATACTGTTTAACTCCAACTCCTGCGCCCGCTGCTCAGTCAGGGCCAGGCAGATCATCCCGCGCCCGTGTTGTGCCATAAAATTGATTGCATCCGGCGTAACTTTATCCGCCGCCATAATAAAGTCGCCTTCATTTTCACGATCTTCATCATCCACTACAATAAAGATTTTGCCCTGTTTCAAATCTTCCAATGCCGATTCTACGTTGGCAATGATTTTTTTAACCATATTCCATTCTCTCCTTAGTAACCCCAATCCTGCAGTTTGTTTAATGTAACTGAAGATGCTCCGGAAGGATTCGCTAATTTTTCCAGGTAACGTGCAATCAGATCCACCTCGATATTGACGCGATCACCGGTATGAATCCATTGCAGCGTTGTGTTTTTTACGGTATGAGGAATAATGCTGATGCCGACAAGTGAATCATTAAGATCAGCCACGGTCAGGCTGATGCCGTTTATGGCTATTGACCCTTCTTCAATGACATATTTTTTCAGATTTTGCGGTATTTCCACCTGCAGAAAATAGTTCTCCCCGCGGGGGAAGAACTGTTTCACCGTACCGGTCTGGTTCACATGTCCCTGCACCAGGTGTCCGCCTAATCGGGTCTGCAAAGTAAGCGCCCGTTCCAGGTTAACCTGCCGGCCCGGTTTAAATCCGCCAAATGTGGTTTTCTGCAGGGTTTCACCGACTGCCTCCACTGAAAAAGAATTTTCCTGTACCTCCACAACTGTCTGGCAGGCGCCGTCAATATTAACGGAATCATCAATTTTGATATCTTCCAGAATAGAACCGGCCTTAAGGGTTAACCGCAGGCCGTCCGTCAGTTTACGGATTGAACTGATTTCTCCGATTTCTTCAATAATGCCGGTAAACATTTCCTGCCGTTCCTTGATTTTCAAAAAGGGCATGGTAATCCTGATACCCTTCCATAAGAGCCTGATTATCAATTATTTTTATGGAGACCGCTTCCAGATTATAAGCGTCCTGCAGGGTTTGAATCCCCAGGTCACCAATACTCTCAATCCCGCTGCCGATAATTTTTGGTGCAATAAATACGGAAATTTTGTCAAACAGCCGCTGGCGGATAAAGCTGGTAAAGACCTCTCCGCCGCCTTCTACCAGCACAGAAGCAATTTTCAATTCGGCCAACCGCTGCATTGCCTCTTCCAGCGGTACCAGTCCCCTCGAATCCGGCGGCAGAGAAATAACCTGAATTTCTTTTTTCATTAATTCGCTGACGCGGGGATGACCGGCGTTTTGGGTGGTGAAAATAATCGTGCGATGGCGCAGTTCGTCTGAAATTAAATGCGCCTGATCCGGGATTAACAAGCGGTTATCGAGCACCACCCGGTAAGGGTGACGCCCTTCGACCAAGCGCACATTCAGGGACGGGTTGTCCTGCATTACCGTATTTGCACCCACCAGAACCGCATCATATTCTGCCCGCCATTCATGGACCAGCCGTATGGCACTTTGATTGGTAACCCATTGTGAACTTCCGCTGGCGGTGGCAATACGCCCGTCCAGTGACTGGGCAATTTTCAGGTGAATAAAAGGTTTTCCGGTTTTGATGAATTTAAAATATTTTTCATTTAAACGGCGGGAATCTTCCGCAGGCGGCAGAACATCCACAATTATACCGTTTTCCCGCAATTGCCGGATGCCGCTGCCGTTAACCAGTGGATTGGGGTCTTCTCCGGCAATGACCACCCGTCTGATGTTTTCCTGAATAATCCGCTGTGTGCAGGGGGGAGTTTTTTTCTCCGGAGTATTGTGAGAACAGGGTTCCAGGTTGCAGTACAGGGTGGCGCCGGAAAGGTCTTCTCCCGCATTTTCCATGGCCACTACTTCGGCGTGTTTATCCCCGTAACTGCGGTGGTACCCTTCTGAAATAATACGGTTGTTTTTTACGATTACGGTCCCCACAAGGGGATTCGGAGAAGTTTTCCCTTTTCCCTGTTGCGCAAGTTCCAGCACGCGCTGCATATAAAATTTATCTTCCAAAAACAGGCTCCATCTTTTTAGAATCGGGAGCTTGAAAATAAAAAGCCCCAAAACGAATGCTTCGGGGCAAATTACGGGCAAATGAATTTAATCTGATCTTTTCCCATCCGGACTGTACCGTCGGCACCGGAATTTCACCGGTTCATGTTCCATTCCGGAACTCGCGGGCTGTTACCGCCGGTCAGGACTCTCCGCCATTACAGGCGAATCACCTTGCCCCAAAGATCGCGCTTAATTTAACGGCATCTCATTTGAGTTGTCAAGCCGTTTTCCAATTGAATACGGCTGGTTTTCCTGTATTCATTCAATAAAAACAGGCCGTCTTCTTTATCTCCTTTGAAAACAGCGGCAGCTATTCTGATTTTGTAAACGCAACCAGTTTCCCTTTAGTCATTCGCTGCAGAATATCCTTTATTAAAAATGGAAGCGGCAGAATTAAAAAGGGATGAAGGACGATCCTGAAGCGTGAAGCCCCGATGGGACCCGTTACTAAAGCGATATAGCCGACCACCAGGTAAAAGAATATTTTAAATGGCAGGGAGCCGGCCGGCTTGAATATCCAATATAGAAGGGTGACAAAAAGCAATAAATTGATCAGTGCCACCACAAGCAGATACAATACAATAGGCAGCGGAAGCCGGAACAGTAAAATGGGAATTCCTTTTATTCCGTAGCGGCTGAGATAAAATAAAAATCCGCGGGGGCTCTTATAATCAAAAAATTGATAAACATCGTAACGGCCCGGATCCAGAAAAAAGAAAAAGGTGCCGCGCAGATGAAAAAAGCTGTAAGCCGGTAAATGTTTCCAAAGGGTTTGTATGCTGAATTTTTGGATTGTTTTCTGGGCATCTGCAAAATTCTGATCCGCCGCCTGTTTTTCTACCTCTGTTATCAGACTGTCGGCATAAGCGGGCCCGTACTGGCGGGTTAGAAAATACCGGGTATTATAATATAACAGATTAAAATTCTTGATGGAACTGTAATGAAAATAACCGGTCACCTGCAGGTTACGGAAACTCCAGCCGGTAATGGGGATAAGCATGATTAACGGGAAAAGCAGAATAAATTGGCGGCCCCGGCGGAAAGCCAGCCATACGTGAAAAAAGAACAGCGGAATCCAGAAATACAGCAATACCGGTTTGGTGAAAACCGCAACAGCCAAAATCAAATTGCACCAAAACAACCCGCGGATTTTCCCGTTTTCTAAATACCTTACGATAAAAAAAAGCGCAAGAAGCAGAAAAGTCTGCAGGACAATTTCAGTCATGACCGCATGGGTATAGATCAGTTGCGCGGGGTAAAACAGGTAAAGAGCGCCTAAAAAAATGCGCCATCGGGGGGACAGCCGCAGAAAAAAGAAGATTTCCTGCAACAGCATCAGGTTCAGAAAGTTTAAAAGAATCTGAAAAATAATGATTATGATTAAATTGTTGCTGATGCTGAGCAGTGCCAGTAAAAGAAAGGGATAAACCGGCGGCCGCCGCGAATAAAGGGCCGGTTGAATAGGCCGGGAAAGATCCCCGGCATACAGAACGCCCACTGCCTGCAGGTTTCGTGCAGCAGAAAGATATTCATGAGAATCCACCGTCAGCATAACTTGAGGATTGCGGCTGCTGTAGATGAGGATCAGTGCATGGACTGCCAGGGCGGATAACAGCAGAAGAAAAGTTGATCTGTTTTTAAAAATCCGGCCATCCCGGTTACTGAATTTAAGCATGGTATTATGCCGCCGTCCTTTTCGGCTTAATTTTCAAAAACATTAACAGGGAAAAGCCCCTCCGGTTATCAGACCTTATCAGAGAAACTTTTTGAATAACCGGTTTTTTGGTGATTACCGTTTCTCCAGCAGTTCAATATCTTTTATCGACTTTGTGTAAACACCGGCCTTTTCACGCGGCTCTGTTACCCGAAAGGAAAAATTATCTTCATTTTCAGTGTTCAGGTTCGATCGTAACACGGGAATACCGGAATAAATGATCGATTCATTGCGGAATTTAATCAGGTAGGTTTCTCCCTTCAGGGCATTCTGGGTCAGGATTGTGTAATATTCTTTGGTTTTATCGCTTTGCTTCCCCATAGGTTCTCCTTTGCTAAATATGAGTTAAAAATATAGAAAACAATCCTTTCAAAACAAAAGGCAAATGGTGGCGGAAATTTGAAGATAATGCCCTTCAGTTCAACCT
>JBAPTX010000106.1:0-15482 GCA_049282375.1 Calditrichia bacterium | reverse complement strand
GTGCAGGATTTCCGCAGTGGCACTCAGCCCGTTCAGGTCCGGCACCGGATGAGCGGCTTCCATAACATTAATCCGGCGGCAGTCTGCGCCATGCCCGTATTTCACCGAAAGCGAGCCCCCTGCTATCCGGCTGCCCAGCAACTTTTCCAATTCCACTGCCATTGCCGCAGAAGCTTTTCCGGCGCCAATTACAAATATGTTCCCATAATTTTCAAGTCTCAGATCTTTATTATTTAGAAAACAGCGGCCATTCCGCACTGCAAATTGCCGCCGGAACAGTTCGGCCGGCTGCACCGCCGCAATGGACTGTTTGATGATCTGATCTGCCAAAGGTTTTAGATCCATTTTGAACTCTTTTCCTGGAAGCCACGGGATTCTGCTCTCCCCAAAATAGTCCGCTGCTTTTGGGTAATCAATGTATAACAACAGACTTTTCTTTTCTCTGTACTTGCGCCCTTTTAATTTTTATTCAAGCGGCAATCGCTTTATATTCCACACGCATAAAAGGGAGAGCCGGACCATTAAAATCCTTTTTTATTTAAAAGAATATATCCTGCGCTACAGGGCAAAATTCATTCTGGGAACCATCTTTGTCATCCTCACCAATGTATTTAAGGTGATGAACCCGAAAGTGGTACAGCGGGCAATTGATGCGCTCGAACAGACTTTCCGTATGAACCAGATTTTAAATTATGCGCTGCTGATTGTCGGGATTGCGCTGGCTCAGGGTATTTTTTTATTCCTGATGCGCCGCACCATCATTGTCGCTTCCCGCGAAATCGAAAATGACCTGCGTAATGATATTTTCTGGAAACTGGAACAGCTTTCGCAGTCATTTTACAGCAGCATGTCCACCGGCGATATTATGAGCCGTACCACAAATGACATGAATGCAGTGCGCTCTGTTCTGGGGCCCGGAATCGCCTATTCCATAAACACTATTGTGGCTTTTCTGTTTGTCATTCCCATGATGCTCTTTATCAGTCCGCTGTTAACCGGGCTGGCGCTGATTCCGTTTCCCCTGATGGCTTTTCTGGTGAACCGCTTTGGCAAAGCCATAAATAAACGCTACGAAAGGATTCAAACCCAACTGGGAAAGATCAGTACTTACGTGCAGGAAAATCTGGCTGGAATTGCCATCATTAAAGCATTTGTGCGTGAAGATCAGCAAATTGAAAATTTCCGGGAGTTGAATAAGGACTATCGGGAAAAGAACCTGAGTTTTGCACGGGTCTATGCCGCCTTTCATCCCAGTTTAATGATGATTATCGGGTTTGGCACCCTTTTCGTTCTTGTCGGCGGCGGCAAACTGGTAATCGACGGGCGAATTTCCATTGGTGAATTCACTGCCTTCATGTTGTACCTGGGAATGCTGGTGTGGCCATCGATTGCGCTGGGCTGGGTGATCGGGCTTTATCAGCAGGGAGCCGCTTCAATGAAGCGGATCCGTCATGTACTGGATGCAGAATCGGATGTACACGATGGCCCTTATCTGCTGCTGCCGGAGCAGGCCCGCGGCGAAATAGAATTCAGAAACCTGGATTTTGAATATGAGGAAGGGCAGCCGGTATTGAACGGTGTGAACTTTCAAATTGAACCCCGCCGGACGGTCGGCATTCTTGGGCATACCGGAAGCGGAAAGACAACCCTCGTCCGGCTTATTCCCCATCTTTTTCCACTGCCGCCAGGTTGCCTGTTCATTGACGGCAGGGACATCAATGAATATCAACTGGAATCCCTGCGGCAAAATATCGGATATGTCCCGCAGGATACCTTTCTGTTTTCAGATACCATTCACAACAACATTGCTTTTGCGCGGCCGGATGCTTCGCGGGAGGAAGTGATGCGTGCGGCGGAACTTGCCGCCATTCATCAGGAAATTATGGAATTCCCGGATGGATACGATTCCTGGCTGGGCGAAAGGGGCCTGAATATTTCCGGGGGACAGAAACAGCGGGTTTCCATTGCGCGCGCTATTCTGGCGGACACCCGCATCCTGATTCTGGATGATGCTTTTTCGGCCCTGGATACTTACACGGAAGAAACCATATTAAATAACCTGAAAGCCGTTTTTCCGGAAAAAACAGTTATTCTGATTTCCCACCGCATCAGTACACTGCAGAATGCCGATAAGATCGTTGTAATGAAATCGGGCAGAATTGTGGAACGGGGGGATCATCAGGAGCTAATTCTGGCCAACGGCACTTATGCGGAAGTTTACCGCCGGCAATTGCTGGAAAAAGAGATCGAAACCATTCAGTAAAGAATTTACAGATAAACATCCACCAACTGATTTACCAACTTCGTCTTACCTTCGCTCAACTTTTCTTCCAGCGAAAGCCGGATCATCTTCTCGGCCATCTCTGTATTCACCTGCTGGCTTTTCTGCAGAACTTCCATGGCTTCCCGGCCGGATTGCTGAATGCGCGCCTGTGCTTCGGATATTTGCATCGTGTAAACACCTCCTTATGTTCAATTCAGTATCGGAAGGTTCGGGGACCGGCATAAGCGAAATTGCAAAAATGATGATTCGGATACGGAAAAAAGGGGCTACAGTTTGCGTTCTGCGGGGCCGTCGTATTCAGCTTTGGAGAAATCAATTTTACGCATGGGGGAATAGCGCATCTTCTCTTCGTAAATATGCGCCAGTAATCCCGGGATGCGCGCCATAATGAAGAAAGCATTGGCCAGTTCGCTGGGCATATTCAGCTCGCATAACACAGCTCCGATGGCGCCATCCACATTAATGGGCAAATCCCTGCCGGTTTCGGCTTTTAAAGCCTGTCCCACGGCCTGACTCATTTCAATATATTTTCCTGAAATACCGTATTCCTGAGCAAGGTTAAACAGCCGTGTCGTCCGCGGATCATTGGTATGCACCCGGTGGCCGTAGCCCATTATTTTCTTCTGCTTATCCAGATATTGCCGCACAATTTCGGTTGCGGCATCTTTCAGAGACAGCTTTTTTTCTTTCATCAAATCTACCGCGGCTTCCAGTGTGCGCATGCTTTTTTCAATAGCGCCGCCATGAAATTCATTGATGGACAGAATTCCCGCAGCAAGGGCGGCATTCAGCGGCGCGCCGGTGGAAGCAGCGGTTACAGCGGCCTGGCAACTGGGCGGCGTTACCCCGTGGTCTACACTGGCAACCAGGATGGCGTCCAGAATTTTGCCGACATTGCGGGTGGGGAGTTCCCCTTTGACCAGCAGATAAATAATTTGCGGGTAGGTCAGTTTTCCCATCAGAGAATCCAATTGATACCCCCGTACCACAATGTGGTTTGGCTCAATTTTGGTGATTGCGGTTTTCCAGTTTTCAGAAGCCATTGCTGAGTTCCTTTCTTAGATGCCCTGGACCATTTTAATTTATTTTCTTTAAAACTTCAAGGGTCACTTTGGGAATCTCCTGAAATTCCTCCACAACCCGCGCACCGGCTTCCCGCAGTGCCTTAACCTTCCCTTCATGAGTGCCCCGGTTTCCTTCGATAATGGCGCCGGCATGTGAAAAGCGGGTTCCTTTCTGCGCCGCTTTACCGCCGATATAGGCTATCAGCGGCTTGGTGACCCTGCCGCTTTTCAGCAGTTCCGCCACTGTTTCTTCCTGAGAAGTACCAATCTCCCCGAACATGACAATGACTTTTGTATCGGGGTCATCCTGAAATTTTAATACCACTTCCGGGTGCGGCATGCCCACCAGCGCATCGCCGCCCACATGCACTATGCTGCTGAGCCCGATTCCTTCCCGGCTCAGGTAATAAGCCAGAGAAGAGGTCATCCCGCCGGAACGGGAAGTAACGCCCACCGGCCCCGGACGAAACCATTCCCGGGCGGATTTGGCACCGCCGCCCATCATGCCCAGCACCGCTTTGCCGGGGCTGAGCAAACCAAGGGTATTTGGGCCGATGAAGGCCGCATCATTGTGCCGGGCGGCACGGTGAACTTCCAGCACATCATAAATGGGAACACGGTCCGGCACCAGCACTGCCAGCTTTATCCCGGAATCAAATGCTTCCAGAGCAGCATTCTTCACCAGCGGCGCCGGTACAAATATTACCGAGACGTCAATCCGGCCCAGCTTTTCAACCGCTTCCTGAACAGTGTCGAATACAGGCAGATCGTACACCTGCTGCCCGCCTCGCCCGGGGGTAACGCCCCCCAGCACCCGGGTGCCGTAATCCATCATCAGCCGGGTGCGTGCCATGCCTTCGCGTCCGGTGATTCCCTGCACAATTACGTTTTTATGTTCGTCGATTAAAATGGACATTAATCCGCTCCTCCCTGTTTTTCTGCAAAACCGCTTTCATTCCGGTAAGCCTCCAGACCGGCAATGGGCAAATCGATATGGCCTCCCCCGTTACCGTGAAAAAAACATTCAATTTCACAGGCCAGGCACTCCGTGCATTTTCCCTTGCGGGCTTCCTCGCGGATGATATTCAGCACCGGTTTACCGTCCTCCAGCTTCAGGATTTGCGGAACACATTTGTCCACGCAGACTTTGCTCTCGCATTTCAGACAGCGATCATGATCGTACGTGATGGTTCCGGTCAGACTTTGGAATTGATAGGTATTTTCTGAAGCAGGAGACGGCTGCGGAAGGGCACTCTGTTTCAGTTTGCCGGCTTTCACCAGCCCATCCAGCCGCTCCGCGCAGAATTCTACGGAATCATCTTTTTTATATCCCTCCACCGGGGCCGGTAAATCCTTTGTGTACTCGGTCAGAATTTTTACTGCCAGATCCTCAGAATTCCCGCCCAGGCGGATTACCGCCGGAACCCGGAGCCATTCTTCCCGGAAAGCTTTCACCAGACCGCGGGCGGAATGAAACTGTTCCTGCGAAGCAACGCCGGAGCCGGAGCCGAAATAGCCGACAATATTTTTCTGCGAGAGAATGATTTTAGCGGCGCGATACACTTTGGAAGCAGGTGGATTACCGGAAGTGTCGCAGAAATTGGCAATTTTGTAGCCTTTGCGCTGAATGGCATCCATGCTCATCATGCTGCCGCCGCCGCCGGCACCGTGAAATCCTACATATTTGTCATCTTTAGAAAAATCCTGTGCCATTTGTATGAAATAAAAAGTGCCGCGGTAATCGTTCTTTTCCACATCGAAGGCAATACGGTCCAGTCTGCCGGGGGGACGGTTCAGCTCGCGGGCAATTTCGATCCCCAGCTCGGGATGGCGGTAAACGGCATAATCATCAATAGTGATGCGGCAGTCCGCTGCCAGAAAACTCCCCCCATCCGTCTGAACAATCGGATTGATTTCTACTGAACGGGCGTCATATTTCCGGGCCAGTTCCCACATTTTCACCAGAATGTCCGCCAGTTTTAACTGCTGTTTCCCGCTTATACCGGTTCTGCGGATAAGATTGCGCGCGTGATAATCTTTGAATCCTTCTACCACATCAATCCTTACGGAAGCCACTTTACCGGGCTGTTCCCGGGCAATTTCTTCCACGCCGCTTCCCCCTGCCGCACTGAAGATCATCACCGGGGCGGCCTCGCTGTCGTCTATGATCAGGCTGGCAAAATATTCCTGCACAATGGAAATGCTTTGTTCAACCAGAACATGTTCAATTTTAAAATTATTGATTGTCCGGCCGAACAGGTCGGCAGCATTTTCCGCCGCCTGCTCAGGTGTTTCCGCAAAAGCGATCAGTCCCTGTGCAAACCGGCCGGTGGTCCAGGCCTGTGCTTTCAGAACCACCCTGCCTCCCCGTGCCGCCTCCGCCGCCTCCTGCGGGCCGGTTACCACCCGGCCCTGCGGCACCGGAATGCCCATTTCCTTTAACAACTGCTTTCCCTGATATTCATGCAGGCGTGCCATTCGATCTCCCGGAATTTATTGCTTTTCAAAACAATTCTTTTTGTCTAAATGATGCCCGTGCAGTTTAGAAAGGAAAAACGCTGGTTCAACATCCCTCTACTCAGACAAGCCATGCGCCAAATTAAAATTTTATCAAAGCAGGGTGCAATAGTAATTTTATTTAGAAATATGACAAGGGGAAAATTATAAGCTGAACACCTGAATATTCATAGAAATTCATTCCCGTATTATCCGGGTAAGGTCCAAAGTTGAGCGCTCCCCAATGTATTAAAGATTAGAAAGGCGGATAGTTTAAATGTTTGCGACATACGATGTTTTATCGTATTATTAATCTATGAAAGTTACTGCCTTGATACCGGACAAGTTAATTGCTGAAGTAAAATCCTTTTCCAGGGGTAGAAATATTACCGAATCTCTGATCATCGCTCTGAATGAATGGGTTGCCCTCCAGAAAATCAAGCAGTTAAATTTTGAAATAAAAAAGCAACCATTAGAATTCAGGGAAGGTTTTGAAGGCTTCAGTATCAGAGAAATAAATAGAAAATGATTATTCTCGACACGTCAGTCTGGATAGAATTTTTTAAGAGAAACAATCCCTATTTTGAACATGTAGAAATGCTGCTGAATAAGAATAGTGTTTTAACCTTTGAATTGGTTTTCGCTGAATTATTGCAAGGTGCCAAAAATGAAAGAGAAAGAAAAATTTTAGAGGGGTATTGGAATAATCTTCCAAAAGTCAGTGTTGAAGAAATCATCTTCAGGGCCGGCATGGAAGCAGGCCGACGTAAATATTTTTCTAAGGGAATCGGACTCATTGATTCAGCAATAATTCAACTGGCAAAAGAAACCGCTTCCACAGTATGGTCCCTGGATAAAAAATTGGATACGGTTTTAGAAAAAGACCAGATTTACATGTTTCCTCCTGTATAATTCCTAATATTAATTGACAATTATTTATTTACGGCTTTCCCATTTCCTGAATTGCGTTGATAGCCGGATCCCGCCCATTTTCCGCAATCAAATTACAACGATGAACCACACCGGCAGTCTAAATTAATCTCTGCGTTATCAGCTTTTTTACGGCTTTTTGGCAGGGTGTGATGGTGCAGTACGCACACAAATCTCCAAATCCGGATAAAATAAACGCAAACCTTGTAAACATTTACTGCAAACAAAGTATGCGGTTGTTTATGTATTCTGCATAAATGACCTTCTTTTTCATTTTCATTAATTTCAGTAAAACAATAACTTACAATGTTTTAAACCTGCTGCGCAGTTCATGGCATATTATTTGAAGCTATTTATATCAGCAGCTTGATTGAGAAAGGAAAACAGAATGACCCTCTTTTTACTAATACAGTCGCTTCTGGATGTAATACACAAACTTGTGGCAGCGGTTGGCTGGGAAAACCTGCTGACCCACCTTGCGCAGGTCAATTTTTCCCTGATCCTTGCCCGGCCTTTGTGGGAAATGGACCGGAGCCTGCAGCCGGTTCCTGTCCGAATCGATCTGCCGGCCGGAGCTGTCACTAATAGAAATCCTTACCTGAGGGAAGGAGTTTACCATGAAACGCTTTAACCTGATCAAACATTCAGCCGTCCTGCTGTTGAGTTTTGTGCTGTTTTCCGGGTGCTATACCACATTCCAGTCTGCCCGGCAGGATCAGGCGGTAGATTATGGTTATACGCAAACCAATGATGACGGTTATTACGAAGAAGAAGAGGCTTATACGGAAGAGCCGGTCGAGCTTCGCTACCGCCCCAGCCGACTGGTGGTGGAAAAAACCTATTATGATTATCCGACTTATGTCAAGCGCGTAAAGTATGTTGTTTATGATGAATGGAACGACCCGTATTATGTTTATGATGATGGTCCCGATATTTACCTGAATGTTTATATCGGCAGCGGATACCGGCCCTGGCGTCATCCACATTGGAGAGCAAACTGGTGGTACGATTTTGCATGGTGCAGCCCTGTGTATGTGACCGGGCCGGTCTGGTGGGATCCCTGGTGGAATCCCGGCTGGGCTTTTTACCCGCCTTACCCGGTCTATCCGGTTTACGGCCCGCCGGTTTATTATCCGCCGGTATACTACAATCCGCCTTATTATGGCGGTGGCGGCTGGGAAACCAGACCCAAACGGGAACAGCAGAAACGCGACTGGGATCGCCGCAGCAGTACTGGCAGCCGTATCGTCAGCCGTCCCGGCTCTTCCGGCCGAATTGAAGGACCGACCACCGGCCGCAGAACCGCAGAAAGGGAAACAGGGCGCATCACTCAACCCCGTCAACCGGATAATAGTGGACGCAGCAGCGGCACTTCCACCCGCATTGTCGGGCGGCGGGGCAGTTCTTCAGACGGACAAAGCAGTACCGTGACAAAACAGCCGCAAATTCCGCAGCGTCTCACACCGGTACGCCGTCAAACCGAAACTATAAAAGGATCGTCCGGTACAGAATCGCGGAGTACAACCCCAGACCGCCGGCAGGAAACCGTGAGAAGCAACAGCCGCAGTCAGGCACTGCAGGATGCAATTATGAACAAATTAATCAGGGAGCGCAGCAACGCTTCCGCTCAGGTCCGGTCGGGACAATCAGCGCAAAGCCGCGAGACTGTTCAAAGCAGAACTCAGCCGCGCACTTACCAGCGTCCTGCTGCGCCGTCCCGTTCCCGAAGTACTTTGAACCGCTCTTCTTCTTCAAAAAACAGAAGTACCCAAAGCAGTATTACCAAAAGCCGCGATTCAGGGAACAGCAGCACTTACCGGGCGCCGTCCCGCTCAACTTCATCGCGCAGTTCGGGCAGCAGCCTGCGGCAGAAAAGCAGTTCTTCTTCGGATAATGATAACAGCCGGAAAAGCAGCTCTTCCGGAAGAAGCACCCGGCGACGCCGCTAAACAGGGTGAATGAATAGCAGGGTCGCTGTTAAAGGCAACGCCAAAACAACAGGAAATAATAAAATGAAAAAAATACTGATCACTTTCGCCATAACAGGATTGTTCGCACTGCAGGGATGGAGCCAGGTTGCCGAAGACGCAATCCGGGTCCGGCAGCAGGAATTCGGTTTCGGCGCCCGCTACCTGGCCATGGGCGGCAACGGCGTGGCACTTGCGGATGATTACTCGGCTATCTACTGGAATCCCGCCGGATTGGCCTCGGTGCGCAGCACTCAGATGATGGGTGAGTTTTCGCATCTGCGGTTCGAGAATGAAGCCGCTTTTCAGAATAATATGATGAGCACGGATGAAACCTTTACCCGGCTGCGCAACCTGGGTTTTGCCGTGCCTTTTCCCACCACGCGCGGCAGTTTTGTGGTGGGATTCGGCTATAACTTTGTAAAAGATTTTGACGACTACCTTTATTTTTCCGGATATAACCCGCTGAGCAATGGACTGGAATTCGAACTGGAAAACAACAGTACTTATAACTGGTATCCCTTCGATCAGGAAGTAGAACAGCAGGAAGAGGTGATCAGTGAAGGCGGACTGCACCAGTGGTCGCTCGGCGCCGCAATGGCGCTCTCTCCCAACTTTGATATCGGCGCCACCCTGAATTTCTGGCGCGGGGAAGAGGATTACCGCATGCATTTTCAGCAGGAAGATGTGGACGATCTCTATAATGTTTTCCCGGCCGATTTTTTCAGCTATTCGGTGGATCAGACCATTATCAGTGAATACAGCGGCGCAGGTATGAAGCTGGGCGGTATGTTCAAAATGAATCCGTTCACCCGCCTCGGGATGTCGGTGGAATTTCCCACTACATTCAATGTGCTGGAAAAATATTCCTTCTCCGATGAACTGGTTTTCGATGACGGGTACTCCGATGCCATTGAAGATCCTCCCGGTGAATGGGAATATGAAGTCCGGACACCTTACCGCTTCGATGCCGGAATCGGCGTCTCCGCCGAAAACATCAACCTGACTGCCGGTGCCACTTATCAGGACTGGTCGCAAACCAAGTTTCAGATGCCGGACGACTACCCGTTTGATGAGGATTACCGTGATCTGCTGGATGAAAATACCTTTATCCGGCAGGATTATCAGGAAACCATCAATTATCACCTGGGCGGCGAACTGCTGATTCCCAACAACAACCTGATGCTGCGGGCAGGATATGCCTATTTTCCCTCCCCCCTCAAGGATGCGGTTTCCGACCTGAACCGCAAATATTACAGCGGCGGCATCGGACTGAAAGTAGGCAAACAGAGCCGCTTGGATTTAACCTATGTGCGCGGCAACTGGAGCCGCGAATCGAGCGATTCCTACACTCCCGGCGGCACCCTGGAAGATATTACCGAACACCGGATTTATGTGGGATTCAATATTGAATTTTAATGATGTACCGTGGGCATGATGCCAATCGTACCTGACCACAGGGAAGTGGTTGTAATTTCCCCCCCCCGAATGCTCAGCCCCCAGGGCTGGGCATTTTATTTTAACAAGTACTCTGCAGTCTTATTAATTCTCTGTCATCAGACGCCATTTTCCTTCTGATTTATTTGCTTTATTCCACAAGAGGAAAGAATGATAGCTGATTAACTCCGGATCACCTGACGTCTTTGCAGCAGACAGGCCATTTTTATTACTGCGTAACTTCCCGGTTGCATCTCCGTCTTTCCATGGGTAAACTCAATAAAACAGAGGGTTAACTTCATGAAAACACCAACCTTAAAAGCCGGATTCAGCCGGAGGGAATTTTGTAAAATTATGGGAGGCGGCAGCATGGTGCTGGGCCTTACGCCGGGAATCGTCCGCAAACTGGGGGCGCAGGCGCCGGCGGCGGAAAAGCCCGCCACCAATATCGCGGAGGCATTGAAAGTCCCGCGAGTTTCCCATTCTCTGCCGGGCAGGTATCCGGGCAAAGTGGTAAAAGTTACCCATGCAAATCCCTGGCAGCAGGGGCAGCCCGATGAAAAGATCATCCACAGTATGTTGAGCCGCTCTCTGCTGATGTTAACCGGCGCCCTGACGCTTCAGCAGGCCTGGCGGCAGTTTGTTTCGCCGCAGGATGTCATCGGGCTGAAGGTAAATCCGGTGGCGGGTAAAATGCTTTCCACTAACCCGGTGGTGGTTAAAGCTATTATTTCTCAACTGGAATCTGCCGGCATTCCCAGGAAGAATATTGTGATCTGGGACCGGCGGGAATTCCAACTGCATGAAGCCGGATTTACCGCAGAGCAATTCCCGGGGATTACCGTCACCGGCACCGAGCAGAAGGATGAAGCCGGTTCTTTTTATGATGAACAGGGGCGGCTTTACGGAGAAATGATGATTGACCGGGACTGGTTTTACCATGCAGAAACCGAAATGGAATATGATAAGGAAACCCTGCCCTACATGATCAATCAGGGCAAATACTCCTATTTCAGCAAAATTGCCACACAACAGGTGGATAAAATCATCAACGTGCCGATTCTGAAAAATGCCGGTTCTTCAGTAACCCTGTGCTTGAAGAATCTCGCCTTCGGAGCCATATCCAATACAGCCCGGCTGCACCAGCAGTTGTGGGCGGAAACCTGCGCTCAGGTGCCCTGTTTCCCGCCGCTTCGCGATAAGGTTGTTTTAAATATTGTGGACGGTATTAAAGGGTGCTACGACGGCGGCCCCGGCGCTAATCCGCAGTTTTTTACCAATTACAATCTGCTGATGGCCGGCACCGATCCGGTGGCAGTGGACCGTATCGGATATGAAATTGTATTGCAGAAGCGGCTGCAGGAAAACGTGCAGAGTGAAGCATCGCCCCGCGCGGTCCGCTACATGGAGATGGCAGCGGATTACGGTTTGGGAATTGCCGATCCCGGCGGAATTCAACTGAAGGAGCTGAAGCTTTCCTGATAATCAGCACCGGCGGCAGCAAACACAATTGAAATAACGGGCTGCCAAGAATCTTAATGATGAAATCGAATAGAACTTCTTTAAACAAAAGCATACAAGAAATTGAAATGAATAGAATTTTTCTTTTATTACCCTTTGCAGTGGTATTGCTGACAAACGGAGTGGCTGACAGCTTGCAGGTGAAATTCTCTCCGCCGCAGGGCTGGGAGCTGACTGATGAACAGCACTATGCCGGCGGCGAACTGTACGGCTACATGAACGGCGGTTCCGAGCTGTACCGCGAATACGGCTTCGAAAATCTCCAGGTACAGGAATTCACCCTAAATAACCGGCAGCTTAAACTGGAGATCTACCGGATGTCAGATGATACGGCTGCATACGGGATCTTTTCAGTAATGGCGGGCGCTCAAATCGCCCTGCCGCAAATTTCCCCCTACAGCAGCGCATCGCCCTATCAACTGGTTTTCTGTAAAGGCCCCTGGTATATTTCTATTTTAAATTATGAAGGAAATGAAGCAGTACAAGCGCAAAGCCGGGAGTTCGCCCGTCTGCTGGCGGCCGCTTTTCCCCCGGAAAAATTCAATATTCCGGACAGGGTTTTTAAACTGAACGGCGGTAATCCTGCCGGAATAAAATTATTGTGCGGCCGGCTGGCACTGCAGAATTATTTGCCGGAATGGATGGATTATTTTGCCGGGATCGGGCATTTTCAGCTTTATCTGTTTGCACCTGAAGAAAAAGACGGTATCCGCCACAGCGCGCTTGTTCAATTGCCGGACCCGGAATCGGCTGCCCTGTTTACCGGCAACTTGCAAAAAATCAGCAACCCGGTGGGGCAGACCGACAGACAAATTTTTCAGCGGGGAAACAAGTCCGAAGCCATTTTGCCGATAACAGACCGTTCTTTCCTTATGGCGGAAACAGGAGCGGATTGGCAGCCGCTGCAAAGATGGATAGCCCGGCGGAAAACACTTTTGGAAGGAGAATAAAAATGAGCCGCTCCAAAAATTCACATGCTTCCTTTTGGGGAATTATTCTGATCATCTTCGGTCTTTTATTCCTGCTGCAGAACATGAACTATCTGGATGTGGGGGATGTTATCGGCCGCTACTGGCCGCTGATTCTGGTAATTATCGGTATCCGTATGCTGCTGAACCAGCGCCAACGCGCTGAACACCCTTCCGGCAGCAGCGGAGATTCCGCTTCCGGCATCCAGACAGAACCAATGGTATCAAAAAACAAAAACACCTATCAATCCGGCCACAACCATACACAGAACAGCACCTTTGGAGATATGCGGATACGCATTTCCGGCCAGGAACCGGTACGGGATTATTATGCCAATAATGTTTTCGGCGATATTGATCTGGATTTCAGCGAAGCCCGTTTTGAGCCGCCCGCAAGCGTGAGGGTAAGCGGGGTTTTTGGAGATGTTATTGTTCGTGTTCCGCAAACAGTTGCGGTGGAAGCAAAAGTGAATTTTACTGCAGGCAGCAGCCGTATCTTCGGGGAGCATCAGGATGGCCTTGTTAAAACCATAAATTACCGCTCCCCCGATATCTCACCGGATCAGCAAATTGTGTATCTTCATATCTCTATCATCTTCGGGGATGTGCATGTGCATTATTGAAAAATGAATTGAAACAACCGCAGCGTACAAAAATCAGCCGGCACTTATGCTATCTGCCTAACTGACCTCCAATCCCGAATCCATTTCCCTGTCCGAAGTCAGCAGCGCCAGATTCCCGCCGTCGTTCACTGCCAGCAGCATGCCCTGGGATTCCACACCGCGGATTTTTGCCGGCTGCAGATTGGCGACCACCACAATTGTTTTTCCCACAAGCTCTTCCGGCTGATAGTGCTGTGCAATTCCCGCCACCAACTGGCGTTTTTCCTGCCCGACTTCAATCTGCAGTTTCAACAGTTTGTCAGCGCCCTTTATCCGCTCGGCTTCCAGAATTTTAGCCGTTTTAAGCTGAATTTTCTTAAAATCATCAATTGTTACCAGCGGTGTTTCCGCCGTTGCTTCCTGTTTATCTTCCTCTTTGTGTTCCTGCATTTTTTTCATTCTCTCCAGTTCGGCGTTAATGGTTTCGTCCGGGATTTTTTCAAACAGGATTTCAACACTGCCAATCTTCCGCCCCTCCGGAATCAGCAGCTCGCCGATAGATTCCCACCGGGCTTCTGCGGCCTTGCCGGATTCCTGCAGCATCTGCCAGATTTTTTCCGCCGTAAACGGCAGCACCGGGCTCATCATCACTGCCAGCGAGCGGGCAGTCTGAACACAAAGGTTCAAAGTGGTGGCGCACTTTTCCGGATCATTTTTCCGGGTTCTCCAGGGCTGCTGATCATTAAAATACTTGTTGGCGAAACGCACCGCGTCCATAAACAAACGGGTCGCTTCCTTAAACTGGAAATCATCAATCCGGGCGCCGACTTCCTTGCCGGCCGCTTTTAACTTTTCCAGAAGCTCTTTATCCAGCGGGTCGGCTTCTCCGCTGCCCGGCAGAATACCATCAAAGAAATTTTGAACAAAGATAAAAGTGCGGTTAATAAAATTCCCCAGAATATCCGCCAGCTCGTTGTTGTGCTTGGCCTGAAATTCTTCCCATAGAAAATCGGCATCGCGGGCTTCCGGCATATTGACCGCAAGAGCATAGCGCAGGGAATCCACCGGATAATGATCCAGAAGATCGTCCACCCACAGGGCAATACCCCGGCTGGTGGAAAATTTCAGGCCTTTAATATTAAGAAATTCATTGGCGGGAACCTGGGCCGGCAGCACATAACCGCCATGCCCCATCAGTGTGGCGGGAAAAATAATGGCATGAAACACAATATTATCTTTTCCGATGAAGTGAATCAGCCGGGTATTCTCCGCATCCTGCCAGAAATCTTTCCAGCGATCCGGCTGTCCGATATTTTGCGCCCACTCCCGCGTAGCGGAAATATATCCGATCGGCGCTTCGAACCAGACATAGATCACCTTATCGGCGGCATCTTCCAGCGGGACTGAAACACCCCAGCGCAGATCCCGGGTTACCGCGCGATCCTCCAATCCTTCGCGGAACCAGTTATTGCAGAAATTCACAACATTGCTGCGCCAGTTTGTTTTACTGTTTATCCAGTTCTGCAGCGGATCCTGAAAATCGCCCAGTTTAAAAAAGTAGTGGAAGGTTTTGCGCATTTCGGGCGGATTGCCGCAGATTTTACAGGCAGGGTTGATCAACTGCACCGGTTCCAGCCACTTGCCGCAGTTTTCGCACTGGTCTCCGCGGGCACCGGACGAGTGGCAATAGGGGCACTCGCCTTCAATATAGCGGTCCGCCAGAAACATGCGGTCGTAGGTGCAGTAATACTGCTCCACTTCCTGCCGGTTCATGTATCCTTTTTCATACAGACTCAGGAAAAACTCGCGGGCAGTCTCATGATGAATTTTGCGGGAGGTGCGGGAAAAGTTATCGAAGCTCATGCCGAATTTTTCAAAACTGGCCCGGATGTTTTCATAATAATAATCCACTACCTGCTGGGGTGTTTTCCCTTCCTTTTCGGCGGTAATGGTAATAGGCACACCATGTTCATCCGTGCCGCAGATGTAAACCACTTCCCTTTTTTTTAACCGGCAGTAGCGGGCATAAATGTCGCCCGGTAAATAAGCGCCGGCCAAATGCCCCAGGTGCAGCGGACCGTTGGCATAGGGAAGGGCGCTGGTAATCAAATACTTCTTCTGTTTACTCAACGATCAACTCCGGTTCAATTGCTGTCGGACAACTCACTTAGTTCAAATTTCTCAATTTCTTCATTTTTGAAGCGGACGTAAAC
>JBAPTX010000105.1:0-2809 GCA_049282375.1 Calditrichia bacterium | reverse complement strand
AATTAATGCCTTTACTCACAAAACATTTTTTTACCACCCCCAACTGCTTTCTCAGCAATTTTCCTGAAATTCTCGTTTTATAATTCCCAAGATTTATTCAGCGGGGCTTTTATATTAATTTTAGCCGGGGCATAACCGGATTTTATTGATTCTTCCTGCCCCGTCTAAGTCCGCAGAAACATCTGGAATTCCACTTTATTCACATCCCAGTTCAGGAGACTCCCATGGAAAATTATGATATTGCAATTGTCGGCGCCGGACCGGCCGGCAGCACCGCTGCTCTCTTTGCAGCACGGGCCGGGTTAAAGACTCTTCTGGTTGATAAATCCGAATTCCCGCGGGATAAAATATGCGGGGATGCCATCAGCGGTAAAAGTTTAAATATTTTGAAACAGCTCTCTTTAACCGGACCCATCGAAAAAATTCCGCAGGTGCGGGCAAATGGTGTTATTTTTTCCTCCCCGAAGGGTGAACACCTGAAAATTAAATTCCGCTCGGCCGATTCTTCCGATACGCTTCACGGTTATGTGTGCCGCCGTATTGAATTTGACCGGTTTATGTTTGAACAGGCCCGAAAGGAAGTTGACCGCTGTTATACCGGGTTCCGCTTTACCGGACTGCTGAAGAAGGACAACCACACTGCCGGCATAACCGGAATTCCGCCCGGGGAGAGTGCCCCTCTCAAATTCCAGGCGAAAGTCGTTATCGCAGCAGACGGCTACAAATCAGCAGTGGCGCGGGAACTGGGACAATATGCCTATAATTCCCGCCATATGCTGGTGGCGCTGCGTGCCTACTTTAAAAATGTAAAAGGAATGAGCGACTTCATCGAAATACATTTTGTGAAATCAGCTCTGCCGGGTTATTTCTGGATATTCCCGCTGGATAACGGGATGGCCAATGTGGGTATCGGAATGCGGCATCTCGACATTAAGAAACACAACATCGATTTACAGCAGGTGCTGCGGGACACCATCCGCTCTCCCCAGTTCGCCCCGCGTTTTGCAGAAGCCCGGCTCACGGAAAAAATAAAGGGATGGAATCTCCCCACGGGAAGTTACTTCAGGCCCAATTATTCTGATGGTGTATTGTTCATCGGGGATGCCGCCGGGCTGGTGGATCCGTTTACCGGGGAAGGGATCGGCAATGCCATGACCTCTGCTAAAATTGCGGTAAATGTGGCTGCGGAAGCCATTCGGCAGGGAAATACCGGCAAAGCATTTTTAGCTGAATACCACCGCCGGCTGAAAGCGGAGATCGGTTCGGAACTGGCTTTGAGTTATCAATTGCAGAAAATCGGCACCCGCTTTCCATTCCTACTTAATCTGGTGATCGGGAAGGCGGTGCGAAAACCGCAAATCTCCGAATGGCTTTCCACTATGATCGCTGATGAAAAAGCCAAACAGGACCTCAGCAGTCCCCTCACTTATTTACGGTTGCTGGTGGCCTGATTTTCCGCAGAGAAAGGTGTTTTCCAGCGGCGGTGCATCCAAAAATACTGGCCGGGATTTTCGCGAATCGTTTTTTCCAGCCGCCGGTTGAATTCACCAATGATCATGCGGATATTTTCTGAATTGATTTCGGCGGGGAAAACATCAGGAATACGCTCCAGAATAATCTCATACTTATTATCTTCCCGGCGGACGGACGCTGCAAAATAGAGCGGCGCGCCCGTTCGCAAGTGCAGAACGGCTGCTCCGATATGAGTGGAGGACATTTGGCCGAAAAAGGGCACAAACTCCCCCCTCCCGCCGGCATCCTGATCCCCTAGCAGCGCCACCAGTACTCCCTTCTGTAATTCCGCCGCACAGGCTTTTACCGCCCCGCGGGGATACACAATCTTCATTCCCCATTTTTCCCGCAGTGCTTTCATGCGGTTATCCACCAGCCGGTTAAATTGCCGCTGCTGAATAACTGCCGAACGAATACCCAGTGTATAAAAATAGGCCATTGCCATTTCCCAGTTACCAAAATGCCCGGAAGCAATAATAACTCCATTCCCGTTATGGGTTTTTTCCGGAACGTCCATTAAATCTGCACAGCAGATTTTCCCGGGAATATCCGCAGGCTCCCATTTTGCCATTTTCATAAATTCCAGAATCATTAATGAAAAATGGTGATAGGATTGCTTTGCAATTTTAAAATGCCATTCTGCCGATTTACCGGGAAAGGCAGTGGCAATATTTTGCAAAGCCACCCGCCGGCGGATTTTCAGAAGCCGGAAACTGAGAAATGTCAAACCGTTCGCCAGAGTTTCCATTAGCCATTGCGGAAGAACACCGATCATTTTTTCCAGAAACAGATAGCCGGCATATTCCAGCCTGTGCTGAATCGGATTGGACTTACTCAAACTAGATGCTCCGCATTCTGATTTTCCCGGGCCATTTCACTCTTATACTTCCGTTTTGGATCGATTTAAATTACCACCTGCTGCTGCCACAATTCAAATTGCAGGCTTGCTTCCTGAATCTTGCCATCCGCATAATTACCCCTTAATCACCCCCACCGGCCGCAGCCGGGCCACTTTCCGGCTGATTCCCGCCTGATGCATCACATCTACCACATCGGCAACATCTTTATAGGCATAAGGCATTTCTTCAGCAATGGTGCGCATTCCCTTTGCCTGCACAACCACGCCGTGCTGCGCCATTTCCAGCAGCAGATTTTTTCCCTTCCCCATTTTCTTGGATTGTGTCCGGCTGAGCAGCCGACCGGCGCCATGACAGCTACTGCCGAAAGTTTCTTCCATAGCCCGGCCGGTTCCCACCGCTACAAACGAATAGCGGCCCATATCCCCGGGCACCAGCAC
>JBAPTX010000104.1:0-2502 GCA_049282375.1 Calditrichia bacterium | reverse complement strand
GATATAATATTTTCAGAAAACTGCAGGGGCTTGGAGGGACCTGCAAAAAGAATCGCCTCCTGAACCCACCGCAAGTCCAGGAGGCGATATCATTGGAGGAGGCCTATCGAGAGCTGTTAAATTCTCTCATTAATAACTATCGGTTCGATACCAGTATGCTTTAGAATATATTTTATTTTATGCATCTTTACTCTTGAATGAGAAAACAGCCTGTTCAATTTAGCACGGCATCCAATTTCCAATGCGTTTTTTAAACATAAAAAAAGGGAGCCGCAGCTCCCCTTAAGGCCTGAAAAATATTTAAATTTGCACTAATTAAACCACACCCTGCTCCAGCATGGCATCGGCAACTTTGATGAAGCCGCCGATATTAGCGCCTTTAACATAATTGATGCTGTTTCCTGACTTACCGTACTTTACACAGGTTTCATGGATGCTTTTCATGATGTTGTGCAGTCTGTTATCCACTTCTTCCCGGCTCCAGCTTAAGCGCAGGCTGTTCTGGCTCATTTCCAGGCCGGATACCGCCACACCGCCGGCATTGGCCGCTTTGCCGGGTCCGAACAGTACATTATTTTCCAGGAATACATCCACTGCGCCGGGCTCGGAAGGCATATTGGCGCCTTCGGAAACGACATAGCAGCCATTCTTTACCAGTGTTTCAGCGTCTTCTTTACTGATTTCATTCTGAGTGGCACAGGGCAGCGCCACCTCGCATTTGGCTTTCCACGGGCGCTGGCCTTCCCAATATTCCACCCCGTATTTATCCGCATATTCACGAATGCGCCCGCGTTTGATGTTCTTCAGTTCCAGAACGTATTTTAATTTTTCCTGATCAATGCCCTCAGGATCATAAATTGTTCCGGCCGAATCAGACAGTGTTACGATGGTACCGCCAAGCTCAAGCACTTTTTCAGTGGCATATTGGGCCACATTTCCGGAACCGGAAATGGCAACTTTTTTGCCCTTGAAAGAATCACTGCGGGTTTTGAGCATCTCTTCCGCAAAATAGACACAGCCGTAACCGGTGGCTTCGGGACGAATCAGGCTGCCGCCCCAGTTCAATCCTTTGCCGGTAAGCACACCGCTGAATTCATTGCGCAGCCGTTTATACTGGCCGAACAGGAAACCGATTTCGCGCCCGCCAACACCGATATCGCCGGCAGGTACATCCGTATTGGGCCCGATATGCCGGAAGAGTTCGCTCATAAAAGACTGGCAGAAACTCATCACTTCGTTATCCGACTTGCCTTTGGGATCAAAATCGGAACCGCCCTTGCCGCCGCCCATGGGCAGAGTGGTCAGGCTGTTTTTAAATACCTGTTCAAAACCGAGGAACTTCAGGATTCCCAGATTCACCGAGGGGTGAAATCGCAGGCCGCCTTTATACGGTCCGATGGCGGAGTTGAATTCAACCCGGAAGCCACGGTTCACCTGAATATTGCCGCGGTCGTCCCGCCAGGGAACACGGAACATGATCACCCGTTCCGGCTCTACCATTCTTTCCAAAATACGAGCATGCATATACCGTGGATTGTCCTGCAGAAAATCCCACAGGGATTCCACAACTTCTTTTACTGCCTGATGAAATTCTTTTTCACCCTGATTTTTTGCAATCACCATCTCCATAAAATCATCAACTGAAGAAAATGCATTTTGGTGAACCATAAAAAAACCTCCGTTACAATTATAAGATTATAGGATTTTGGGGAATGTATTTCTTTAATAAAAGAAGTAAAAAGACACTTTGCATAGGACAATTATTTCACTCACTTTTGAAAACCGATTGGAAACGGGGTGAACAAAAAATTCAGATTTTGCTGCCAGCTTATAGCAATATTGAGCCTTGAACCATTGAGAATATTCTATAAGAACTCTTTTCACATGTGAATTTATATTTGCCTGTAATTTTTGTCAAGTATTTAAAAAAAAGTTGTACTGCAGGATTTTTACTATCTCTTTTGATAAAAAATATATTTCCGCTATCGTTCAAATCCGGGAATTTATTCCTGCTGATGAGAAATAAATTATTTAAATGAATTGCAACCGGAAGAAAGAGGCTGACAATCCGGATATCTATATCTATTCAGAGACCAGGATAATTTGTTTATATGGTATTTATGAATTATAATTAGTGACATCAATACCTGACAGTTGGCATTAAATTTGTGAATTCAGCCAATGTTGATACAGGAATTGCATTAAATTCTTAATAAAATTAGAAAAGGGGTCAAAAATGAGTTTTTTAAAGCAGAAGAATCCGTTTGAGAATGCATTAAAACAATTCGACAAAGCAGCCAAACAACTGAACCTTTCGGACAGTCAGGTGGCAATGATTAAGGAGCCGCGCCGGATTACCGAGGTTAATCTGCCGGTTCGAATGTCGGACGGTTCCATCCGCATTTTTAAGGGATTCCGGGTGCAGCACAGTGTTGCCCGCGGACCGGCAAAAGGCGGTATCCGTTTTCACCCGGATGTAAATGTGGATGAAGTAAAAGCGCT
>JBAPTX010000103.1:0-2560 GCA_049282375.1 Calditrichia bacterium | reverse complement strand
TCAAACCAGGGTTCCAGGTATTCAATAAAATCGACTTCCACTTTGTCGAAGGTATCCGCCGTAATCTTCCCTTTTGCTTTTACCAGTTGTTTCCCGGATTTGGACTTAATCCCCAATGTCGGGATGTTACCAAAATTATCCACCAGATAACCGATCAGCCGCTCCTGGATTTCTTTAATTCGGTCCTCGTTCTGTTTTTCCAGCTGATCAATCTTTTTCTTATCCTCTTTTTTGGTTTTGGGATCTTTCTTTTTCCGTGAAAAAAGCTTCGTATCAATTACGATACCTTCCATCCCGGAGGGAAGCTTAAGGCTGGCATCCTTTACATCGCCGGCTTTGCTACCAAAAATTGCTTTCAGCAGTTTTTCTTCCGGAGTGGGCTCGGTTTCGCCCTTCGGGGTCACTTTTCCCACCAGAATATCATTGGCTTTAACCTCGGCACCCTTACGCACAATCCCGTCTTCATCCAGATTCTTGGTGGCTTCTTCGCTCACATTGGGAATTTCGCGGGTCAGTTCTTCTTCACCGCGTTTGGTATCTCGCACCTGCGTTTCAAATTCTTCCACAT
Source organism: Calditrichia bacterium (assembly GCA_049282375.1). Classification (GTDB taxonomy): domain Bacteria; phylum Calditrichota; class Calditrichia; order RBG-13-44-9; family RBG-13-44-9; genus JBAPTX01. The sequence goes on along the minus strand of JBAPTX010000103.1, from coordinate 1,992 downwards.
GAATAGAAGTATAGACATCATCACGGGAAATCCGTTCTGAAATGACGATTGCATCTTCGAAGTTATAGCCGTTCCAGGGCATGAAAGCGACCAGAATATTCTGTCCGAGCGCCAGGTCACCTTTTTCAGTAGAATGGCCATCGGCCAGACACTGCCCTTTCTTCACCCGCTGGCCTTCACTAACAACCGGCCGCTGATTAATTGCAGTATTCTGGTTGGTGCGGATAAACTTCAGCAGATCGTACTCCACCCGCTGCGCTTCCCCGGTGAGAATCTGCCGGACATTATCCACAGTTCCGGCATCCACTTTAATGACAATTTTTTCGCTATCCACATTCTCAACCACCCCATCCACATCAGATACGATTACTGATCCGGAATCCTGCGCCACCTTTGTTTCCATTCCGGTTCCCACGATCGGGGCGCCCGGACGAATAATGGGCACAGCCTGGCGCTGCATATTTGATCCCATTAAAGCCCGGTTTGCATCATCATGCTCCAGGAAGGGAATAAGCGACGCTGCGGGAGAAACAATCTGGTTGGAAGCGATGTCGATGTACTGCACATCATCCGGATGAGCCAGAATAAAATCGCCGCGCTGACGAACTTTAATCAGATCGCGCTCAAAAGCACCGGTATCCACATCCACCGGCGCATTAAACTGGGCGATAACAGTCCGTTCTTCGTCATCTGCAGAAAGAAATTCCACCTTGTTGGTCAGTTTGCCGTCTTTTACTTTTCGATACGGCGTTTCAATAAATCCGAACTCATTCACCTTGCCCAGTACACACAACGATGAAATCAGGCCGATATTCGGGCCTTCCGGCGTTTCGATGGGACACAGGCGCCCGTAATGGGTATAATGAATATCACGAACCTCAAACCCCGCCCGTTCCCGGGTTAAACCGCCCGGCCCCAGTGCACTCATCCGCCGTTTATGCGTTAATTCCGCCAGCGGATTGGTTTGATCCATAAACTGCGACAACTGGGAAGTGCCGAAGAAGGTATTAATCACGGAAGTAATTGCCCGTGCATTAATTAATTCCTGCGGCGTAAGCGTCTCGGAATCACCCAGGTTCATCCGTTCTTTAATAGTACGGGCCATGCGGGTAAGTCCCAGGTTCATTTGCTGCGACAACTGTTCGCCCACGGTCCGAACCCGGCGGTTCCCTAAATGGTCAATATCATCGGTGGACCGTTTGCCGTCCCGCAAATCTATGAGGTATTTTATAATTTCAACAAAATCTTCTTTGGTCAGAACCGTATTTTCCACATCGACGGAAAGTCCGAGTTTCTTATTCAGACGGTAACGGCCCACATTTCCCAGCTCGTAACGCTTGGAATTGAAGAACATTTTATCAAGCAATCCACGGGCTGTTTCCAGATCGGGCGGTTCGCCGGAGCGCAGCAGACCGTAAATTTTGCGCAAGGCTGTTTCTTCATCCTTGGCATCATCCTTTTCCAGAGTATTCAGGATAATATTGGGCATGGTGGGGTCGTTGGGCGACTGCACACGGATTTCTTTGATTCCGGCAGATTTCAGCGCTTCCACGCTTTCCTCGTCCAGAACCGTTCCGCTTTCCACTAAAACTTCCCCGGTTTTCTGATTCACTATATCTTCTACTGTGCGGCGGTTAACCAGGCTCAGGGTATCCGCTTTAGGAAGTGCCACAGTATCAATAAGGCTGAACTGTTCCAGAATTTCGCGGTTTTCAGCAAAACCGAGGGCCCGCAGAAAGGTGGTCACAAAAAACTTTTTTTTGCGGTCTATATAAACATGCAGGCTGTCACTGACATCGGTCATGAATTCCACCCAGCTTCCCCTGAAGGGAATTACCCGGGCGGAAAAAATTTTGGTTCCGTTGGGATGGATACTTTCATCGAAGAAAACACCGGGCGCCCGGTGAAGCTGATTCACAATAACGCGTTCTGCGCCGTTAATAATAAAAGTTCCGTTACGGGTCATAAACGGAAGGTTACCGAGATATACAT
>JBAPTX010000102.1:0-12327 GCA_049282375.1 Calditrichia bacterium | reverse complement strand
GTCCGGCGCTATTGGCCGCAAACTGGCGGCAACTCTGGCTTCTACCGGCACTGCCTCCTATTTTCTGCACGCTTCGGAAGGTGTCCACGGCGATTTGGGAATTGTTCATAAGGATGACATCATTATTTGTCTTTCTAAAAGCGGCAACACCGAAGAATTGAATTTTTTACTGCCGGTGTTTCGGAAACTGGGAGTGCCTATAATATCCATTACTTCCAATCCGGATTCGGTATTGGGGAAGCACAGTCAGTTGGTTTTGAACCTGGGTGTTAAAGAAGAAGCCTGCCCGCACGACATGGCCCCGACTTCCAGCACCACGGCAATGGCAGTACTGGGGGATGCGCTGGCAATCGCTTTACTGGAGCGCCGGAAGTTTACCCGGGAAGATTTTGCTTTCTTGCACCCGGCGGGCAGCCTGGGCAAAAGGCTGATTACCCGGGTAGAGGACCTTATGGAGTGCGACGATGATGTTCCATTTGTAGATGAATCGGCCACAATGAAGGAAGCAGTTCTGGAAATGGCCGCCAAAAGGGGGATCTGCATGGTTGTGAGCCCGGAAAAGAGGGTCCTGGGGGTTTTAACCACCGGAGATTTAAACCGGCTGGTAAAAAAAACAGAGCACTTTTTTCATATCCCTGTGGGGGAAGTGATGAATGCCAATCCTAAAACCATACAGATTCATACCCTGGCATATACCGCCTATAAAAAAATGGAAGACTATCGGATCATTTCCATGCCTGTGGTGGACGAACAGGAGCATTTAATCGGGGTGATTCACCTGCACGACATCATGCGTTCGGGGATTTTTTAATAAATCCGGAAACCTGCCTCCTTTATTCTCCATTAAGTAAATAAACCCATGGTTTAAAATGAAAATAATAAATTGCTTTAAAAATATTCTTTTTATTCTGATGTCTGTATTGGTATTTCTGACTGCCTGCACTGATATTGATAATGAAGGAAAAAGCGGAACTGCCCCGGAGAAAAATTATCCCGATCAGGAAAGCTGGAATTCCACCATTACGATTACCAAAGAAGGAAAACGGCTGGCTGAAGTCTGGGCAGGATATATGGCACTGTACAACAAGCAGAATATGGCGGTTTTGCAGGATAGTGTTCACGTGGATTTTTACAACTCCGAGGGGCAGCATAATTCTGTATTGACGGCGGACAGCGGCAGAGTAAACAATTCAACCAATAATCTTTATGCCATGGGAAATGTGGTGGTGGTGTCGGACAGCGGCATTGTCCTGCAAACGGAGAAACTGCAGTGGGATAATCAGCGGCAGAAAATTGTCAGCGATGTGCCTGTTCAGTTCACTACCGAAGAAGATACCCTTTATGGCGACAGTTTTATCTCCGATCCAAATTTAAAAAACTATGAAATCCGCAATACACGCGGCAAATCCCGCCGGAAAATTCCTTTAGAACAATGAACCTGCACTTAAACATCTTCTCTAAAATTATCATTCCGGCTGTTCTGGTTCTTAGCTGTATAATGCTTTCCGGGCAGGGCCGGGGGCCGTTTTTTTCCTCTTCCGGTTTGCAGTTGATCCATGCCGATCTTTCGCGCGGCATCGTGGAAAACGGCGTATCGCTGAAAATACTGGAAGGCAATGTGCAAGCCCGGCAGGATACGCTGGAGCTTTACTGCCAGCGGGCGGTTTATTATCAGGAACAGGGAAAAATTATTTTGAGCGGGAAAGTACAGCTGGTGCAGGGAAGCAGTGTCCTTACTGCAAAATCAGTAACCTACTTTGAAGACCGTAAAGTAGCGATTGCCCGTGGAAACGTAAAAGTCAACCGGCCTGCCCGGGAAATGACCGCCGACTATATGGAATATCACTATGAAACCGAGCATATCATTTCCAGTGGTCATCTCATCCTGCATGACAAGGAACATGATGTTACCGTCAGCGCCCGCAAAGGCGAGTATATGCCGCAGCAGGAAATGAGCTTTGTAAAGGAAAATGCCCATTTATGGCAGGTGGACAGCAGTGCTACCGATACCCTTCATATTTTTGCAAACGAAATGAAATATTTTGCCGGGGAAAACCGCCGTGCTGTTGCCCTGGATTCGGTGATAATCCTGCGGGACCGGTTGAGAGCCACCGCCGATTCTGTGGTTTATTTTCTGGATGATGGTGTTGCTTATCTGGAAATTAATCCCCATGCACGGCAGGAAAATACAGAGGTATTCGGGAAACGGATTAAATTGATTTTACCGGAACAGGAACTGCGTCAAATTTATATTACCGGCAATGCCCGGGCCATAAGCATGGAAGATTCCCTGCGGGGAAGGGAAAACCAACTGGAAGGCAGGGAAATTGTCATGTATATTTCTGAACGTCAGCTTAGTGAGTTGCAGGCAATTTCCAATGCCCGCAGCCAGTATTACCTGAAAGAGCAGGAAGAGGACCGCGGGAGAAATGTGGCTTCGGCCGATACAATAAAGATATTTATGAAAAGCAATGAACTGGACAGTATTTCAGTGATCGGCGGTGCGGAAGGAACTTATTACCCGCAAAATTACAGTGCCGGTCCCGGGCGGAAGTGAAGATGGATTTATCCCAGAATGTAAACGGAAAAGCGGTTTTGAGAACCGAAAAACTGCTGAAAATTTATGGAAAACGGCGGGTGGTGGACGGCGTGAGCCTGCAGGTCCGGCAGGGCGAAATTGTTGGGCTGCTGGGTCCGAACGGTGCAGGCAAAACCACTTCCTTTTATATGATCACCGGATTGATCCGCCCCAATGGCGGGAAAATCTATTTAAATGATCAGAATATTACCCGGCTGCCGATGTATAAACGGGCCCGTAAAGGCATTTCTTATTTACCGCAGGAAGCCTCCATTTTTCGAAAACTGACTGTGGAAGAAAATCTGCTGGCAATTCTGGAGGTGCTTGGTTATTCCCGTAAAGAACGGAAAGAACGTACCCAGCACTTTATGGAAGAACTGGGTATTACCCATATTGCTAAAAGTAAAGGCTTTAATTTATCGGGCGGCGAGAGGCGCCGGACGGAAATTGCCCGGACCCTGGTGACTAACCCTAAATTTATTTTGCTTGATGAACCTTTTGCGGGGGTGGATCCCATTGCCGTTCAGGATATTCAGAATATTGTAATTAAGCTGAAAGAGAGAAATATTGGGGTGTTGATCACCGACCACAATGTGCATGAAACGCTCAGTATTACCGATCATGCATATTTACAGTTTGAAGGAAGGGTTTTAAAAGAAGGAAACAGTGAAACTCTTGCCGACGATCCCGAAGCCCGTAAATTATATTTAGGGGATAAATTCCGGCTGTACCGCTGAGCCGCTTGTCCGGTTTACAGCCCTCACCAGTTAAGCTATTTTAACAGGCAGATTTTTTTGCCGGGGAACCCGCACTATGTTTGGATGTTTACTAAATTGGGATGTCACCGGTTAGAGTTGTGGGAGTAAAATCCCGCGCATAGTGCCTCCTCATTATAAATCTGCCGGTAACATCCCTTTTTTTCTATTCGATAAATTTCATTAAAAATGCTGCTACTTTTTTTGGGTCATGCCCCTTTTCACCGGTGTTTTGCCATTCCAGAGAACCGGTTTCCTGCAAAGCCACCTGTTCACCGGCGCTGTTTAGCACGACTAATGCGGGAACGCCCATTTTTACCGGGTTTCCATAAAGCGAATCCACATCCATATTTTTATCTTTACGGCCAATATCCACCAGTACCACCTGAAAATTTGTGTCCAGTAACTGCCGGATCTGTTTATTCTCTGTGAACAGATTGTGCAGCGCCCGGCACCACGGGCACCAATTCGCCCCGAATACCAGAAGCACATGCTGGTTGTTCTCCTGCGCCTTTTGAACGGCTGCGGTAATCTCCTCCCGGGCATTTGCCGATTCATCATACGGGCCATCCGGATTGTCGGTATGTCCGCTGCCGCCTGCAAACACCGGCAGCGCCACTAATATTAAAAACAGAAAAAATATTTTATTAAGTGCCATTTTAAATTTCCCTTCCGGAAAATCAGGGGTATTTGTATTTGCGAATATCGGTTTTTTCAAGCGCATCTTCATACAGGGAATCCAATGCAATGTTTGCTTCTACTTTGTGCAGGTGGTTTGGTTCTGCTTTTGTTTCGGGATGCCGGGGGACGTAGAGGGAGCAGCAATCTTCATAGGGTTCTGTGGAAATCCGGTAGGTTCCGATTTTTCTGGCGGCGGCAATAATATCCCGCTTATCATCCCCTGCCAGTGGGCGCAGCACCGGCAAACCGACGACTTCTCCAATTGCCCGGATGTTGCTCAAGGTTTGGGAAGCAACCTGCCCCACGTTTTCACCCGTTATCAGTGCGCTGGCTTTTTCCGCCTGTGCAATTTTCTCCGCCAGGCGGAACATGCTGCGGCGGTAAAGCAGAACCCGGTACTCCGCCGGGCTGTTCAGCATAATCTGCTGCTGAATTTCCAAAAACGGTACCAGGTAAAGGCGGGAAACATATTGAAAACGGGTCAATTGTTCAACCAGTTTTTCGGCATTCCTCGCAGAGGCCGGGCTGGTGGCCGGCATGCTGTGAAAGTGAACAAAGCTCAACTTCACTCCCCGCTTCATCATTCGCCAGGAGGCCACGGGTGAATCAATACCGGAAGATAAAAGTGATACTGCTTTTTCGCTGACGCCCACCGGCAGCCCGCCCGGCCCGGGAATTTTATTCCAGTAAACCAGGGCATTTTTATTGAAAATTTCCACAAAACAATTTGCCTGCGGATTCTCCAAATCGACCGTTGCCCCTGATGCTTTCTGCAGGGTCGCACCCAGTTGAACACTGATTTCTTGTGAGGATTGGGGGAACTCTTTCTGTGCCCGCCGAACGGTGACCCGGAAACTGCCGAAAGAAAAATTCCGCATCTGCAGCAGCGCCGCGGCTGTTATATCTTCCATCCGCTGCTCAGTCCAAAGCCCTGCCGAGAAATTTGCGATTCCGAAAATACGGCTCATTTTGGCTGAGATTTCCGGCCAGTCGGATTCTGCATTTAAAAACAGGATCATCCGTCCAAAATCGCGCTGCAGGGATTCGATTTTTTCACCGCGCAGGGCGCGTAAAATATTCTGCCGCAACTGGTTTTCGAATAATCCCCGGTTTTTCCCTTTTAATCCGATTTCCGAATAATGGATGATGGCACACAGGCGCCCGCGCTCCTGCAGAGATTTGTCTGTTCTTTTTGGCTGTTCAGTCAGCATGGGCCAAATTCTACGAACCGGTATTCACAAAAACAAGCAGAAATGGCATTTCCCTTCTGCAGGGCGCCATATTGTTTTATCTTTGTACTTGCTGCTCTTTTATCCATTCTCTAATTTCAAGTGATAGATAGAACGTGCCCCTTTGCGGGCTTTGATAAAGAATTGCTGCATTAACCTTAAGGATTGTCCGGTATGTCCAGCCTTTTTAAACCTTTTGAAGAAATGACACCGCAGGATTATCAAAAACTGGGGCTGCGCTCCGGTCTGGAAATTCACCAGCAGATTTTGACCGATAAAAAGTTGTTTTGCCGCTGCCCGGCAGGTCACTATAACGAAAATTATGATGCGGAAATACTTCGCCACATGCGGCCGACCCTTTCGGAACTGGGGGAATATGACGGCACGGCGCTGATGGAGTTTAAGACTCGTAAAGAGATTATTTATCAGATTAATCATGAAACCGTCTGCACATATGAAATGGATGATACTCCCCCATTTGAGATCAATCCGCAGGCGCTGGATATTTCTCTGGAAATCGCCATGCTGTTGAATTATAAACTGGTGAGTGAAATCCATATTGCCCGTAAACAGTACCTGGACGGAAGTATTCCCACCGGATTTCAACGCACTACAATTGTCGGCATTGACGGTTGGATACCGTTTAAGGATAAAAAAATCGGGCTGATTCAATTGGGGCTGGAAGAGGATGCCTGCCGGGAAGTGTCCGATGTGGGGCATCTGCGGGTTTACCGTACAGACCGGCTGGGAATGCCGCTGATAGAAATGGTAACCGAACCGCAAATGACCACCCCGCAGGAAGTGGCGGAAGTGGCCAACCGGCTGCGCTGGCTGGTTCGCAGTACCGGGAAGGTGCGGACGGGTATCGGGGCAGGGCGGCAGGATGTAAATGTCAGTATCCGCGGCGGCACCCGCATCGAAATTAAGGGGGTTTCTCGTATTCCCCTGATTCCTTTGCTGATCTATAATGAAGCCATGCGCCAGTTTTCACTGCTTAAGATTCGTGATTCCCTGAAAGAAAGAGGGATTACGCCGGAGAGTTTTAATGCAGAATCGGCGGAAGTTACCCAATTTGTCAGCGCTACTTCCTGGGAACCGTTGCGCCTGGCGGTTAGAGAACGCAACGAAAGAGTCTTCTGCGTCAATTTAAAGGGATTCAACGGCATTCTCAGCCATCCGACCCAAACCGGAAAGGTTTTTTCCAAAGAAATCTCGGACCGGGTGCGTGTGGTGGCCTGCCTGACCCGTTTACCCAATATGTTGACTTCTGAAAGCACCGAAGAAACCATCGACAGTTTTACCTGGAAAAAAATCAGAAAATCGCTTTCCGCGGGACCCAATGATTCTCTGATATTGGTCTGGGGAAATGAACAGGATGTGCAGACCGCCGTGCAGGAAATAATACTGCGTGCAAAAGAAGCTACCCTGGGTGTGCCCAGCGAAACACGCCAGGCACTGGCGGACGGCACCAACGGGTTCGAGCGCATATTGCCGGGGCCGGACCGCATGTATCCCGATACTGATCTTCCGCCGCTGGAAATCAGTGAATCTCATATTGAGCGGATTTCCCAAAATGTCCCGCCGGCACTTTGGAACCGGGAGAAACAGTTCAGAAAATGGGAAATCCCCGAACATCTGATCATTCCAGTTGCCGCCACACCGCGGGCGGCCTGGCTGGAAAAGCTGGTTAAAAAATACCAGGAAATCCCGCCAGTTCAGATTGCCCGCTTCATTTTTGAGATACCAAAAGGACTTCGGCGGAAAGGCTTCAAGACGTCAAAGATGACATTTTCCACCTGGGATACTTTTTTTGACTTTGCCGCCCGCCAGCCGCTGCTTCTGGAGGACGGCATTTCAATCCTGAAAACATTTCTGACTGATCCGCCGGTTCAATTAAAGGAAGTTTTGAAGAAATATTTACCTCCGGCCGTCCGGTTAAAACAAGTGGATGATCTTATCCGGCAGGAAATAGAAAAGGAAAAAGCCGGATTGAGCGGCATACAAACTCAGGAAAAGAAACAGCGTTTTTTAATGGGCAAAGTAATGGCCAATTGTCGCGGACATGTTCCCGCCCGGAAAATCAATGAAAGAATTCAGGAGATGCTGTCTGCAAAGGAAGGTGAAAAATGAGCGAAACATATAAGGGTTACCGCGATCCGGCGCGTCAACTGCTGAAAGAAAATAATGTTCAGGTTTGGAGTGAAGTGGAAATGCAGACCACCCGGGGCATGTTTAAGGGAATTGTGCTTCCCCGCTCGGAAACGGCTGATGATTATCATGTGGTGCTGAAGTTAAAAAATGGATACAACGTGGGTGTGGCGGTAAATACCATAGAAGATATCGTGGTCCGCGGCACTAAAGAGGCCCATTATAAAATTCCTGAAAAAGCCTTTCCGTATAAAGAAAATAAACCGAAAGTAAAACTGCTGGGCACCGGCGGCACCATTGCCAGCCGGCTGGATTACCGCACCGGCGCCGTAATTCCTGCTTTCTCCCCCGGCGAATTATATGGTTCCGTTCCGGAACTGGCTGATTTTTGTAATCTGGAAACTGAAAAATTATACGGGGTTTTCAGCGAAAACATGGGGCCTGAGCAATGGATCGGAACCGCCGGTGCCATCCGGCAGGAAATTGAAAACGGCGCCCATGGCATTGTTATCGGGCATGGAACCGATACCATGCATCACACGGCAGCCATCTTGTCTTTTATGGTGCAGGATTCGCCTGTCCCCATTGTGATGGTCGGCTCCCAGCGCTCCTCGGACCGCCCCTCCTCCGATGCTGCCTTAAACCTGATGCATGCTGTTAAAACCGCTGCCGAAAGCGATATTGCGGAGGTGATGGTCTGTATGTTCGGGCCTACTTCGGACCAGTACGGCCTTCTGCACCGCGGTACCCGCGTGCGTAAAATGCACTCCAGTTACCGCTCTACTTTCCGCACCATCGGCGATATTCCGCTGGCAATGGTAAACCGGGAGAAAATAACGCCGCTGCGCAGCGATTATAAAAAGAGACGAAATGACCGGAATGTTCAGGTAACCACTTCATTCGAAGAAAAGGTATCAATTGTTTATTATTATCCCAACATGAAGCCGGACATTATCGATTCTCTGGTGGATAACGGTTACCGCGGTATCGTGATTGCGGGGACCGGACTGGGCCATGTGAATAAGCCGCTGTATCCTTCCCTGAAAAAAGCCTATGAAAAAGGAATAGCCATTTACATGACGGTGCAGACGCTGTGGGGCTATGTGCAGATGTATGTCTATGAAACCGGCCGGGAGATTATGCAGTTGGGTGTTGTTCCCGCGGCAAATATGCTGCCGGAGGTGGCATATGTGAAGTTAGGCTGGGCGCTGGGGCAAACGGATGATCTGGAAAAAGTAAAAGAAATTATGCTGACCCCGTTTGCCGGTGAAATTACCGAACGGGAGCCTTACAATGGCTATCTCATTTATCAGGGGGGAATTCCGGAGGTGGAAGATTTCCTGCGGGAAATCAAACGCTGAGCGCCGGAGGCCTTTCATTTCTTTCCTGAAAATCGAGATCTTTAGGAAATTTGGAAAAGTCCCGGCCCGCCGGGCAAGCTAATCCAATTTTTTTAAAAGATATTCGCGGGATTTCAGCGGATTTATTTTGTCCTCATATTCCAGGATGATGCCTTCCAGCAGTGAACCTGTTTTTTTTATAAAGCCCGTCAGTTCCTCATATGGTAAATACCCGGCTCCCAGCGCGGCAAATGAGCTGATCTGCTGGTGATTGTGGGTGGCATCGATCAAATGCAGCAGAATCGGTGTGCGGCTGTTGGTAAAATAGTTCAGAAATTGATAAACCCACTGCAGGGCAATGGTTGCGTCCATATTCAGCTTTTCGTGAAAAAAGCGGGGGGCATCCAGCACCGGGTGGAGCTGGAAGTCCTGATTGTTTGCCAGGCTGAATAAGGCCATAAATTTGCGGTAATTTTTCTCCGCCGCTTCCATACCCGGGGATTGAAAATAGTTTTCCAGATAGAGCTGCATCCCTCCTTCGGAAAACTGGCGCACCAGTTTAAGGCAGTCTTCCAGTGCGGCATTTTCATCAAAATGATAAATGATTTTTGGCGAATCCCAATCTTTAACAAAACTGAAAAGATTTTCCGAATAGCTGTTTCCCAGCGCAGTGTTGTTGAAAAAACCTTCCGCATGGAAATAGATGTTTTTAAACTCGCTGGTTGTCAAGGCTTGGCGCAGGCGGTCGCGGCTTTTCTCTTCCATCAGCAAAGCTGCATTGAGGTAAACCTGGATGAGTTCAAAACCGGACTGGCTGGCGTAATGAATGGCATCTACCGGATCGTATCCAAAATTTGCCGACACAGAATTAGCGACACCAATCAAGGGGGGCATGATAAAATCCTTTCATCATTAATAAAACAGATATTTTAATCCGGGAATATGGAATGGCACTGCTGCCATTTTAGAACAAGTCCTTCTATAATCAACACAGGCAGCGTTAAAATTGTTTCTATCAGCGCAATGGCCTCATTTCTAAACAGGAATGAACAAAATTCATACTCTTCCAATTTATGGTTGCACCTGCAGTGAGGCAGTTTTATTTTGAAAGGTATTCTCCTGTTTCTTCAGCATAAAAGGACCCGATGATAATCAATCTATCCTGATTTTATAAGAATCTGTGAATCCATTTTAATATGAATTCCGAACAGGTATAACAGGCTGTAATATTTGACAAATCCGTAATTCAAAACTGCACTATAGAATCAAGTAAAAGGGACACTTTATGATTTCCAGGGTATTTTCTGCCGCCTTAATGGGGATTGATGCCTACCTCGTGGAAGTGGAAGCGAATATTGAAGGTAAAAGTTTACCCGGCTTCGCCACTGTTGGATTACCGGATAACGCCATTAAAGAAAGCAGGGAACGGGTGCAGACCGCCATTCGCAACAGTGGTCTGGAATTTCCCTATAGAAAGATAACCATCAACCTGGCGCCTGCCGATATCCGCAAAGAAGGTTCCGGCTTCGATTTGCCGATCGCCCTGGGCATTCTGGCGGCGAACGGGGTTGTTTCCGAAGCGATGCTGGATGATCATGTTATTCTGGGTGAACTGGCACTGGACGGTTCACTGCGCCCTGTTCACGGTGCGCTTTCGGTGGCATGGGAGATAAAAAAGCAGAATTTCAGCGGTATTATCCTGCCGGCTGAGAACGCCTCCGAGGCCGCGATGACCCCGGATGTTGCCGTGTATCCGGTTCATTCACTTTCCGAAGCTGTCGATTTTCTGAACAGCCGGACCGAAATTGAACCCCACCGTGTTTCGCTGGCGGATATTTTCGAAGACCGCCGGCAGTACCGGGTGGATTTTTCCGATGTGAAGGGGCAGGAGCATGTGAAGCGCGCCCTGGAAGTTGCCGCTGCCGGCGGACACAACATCCTGATGATGGGGCCGCCGGGTTCCGGGAAATCCATGCTGGCAAAACGGCTGCCCACTATTCTGCCGGCGCTCTCACTGGAGGAAGCGCTGGAAACCACCAAAATCCATTCGGTTGCGGGGTTACTGCCGGATAATCAACCCATGGTCGCCACACGGCCGTTCCGTTCTCCCCATCACACCATCAGTGATGCCGGTTTGATTGGCGGCGGCAAATACCCGCGCCCGGGCGAGGTCAGTCTGGCGCATCATGGTGTGCTGTTCCTGGACGAACTTCCCGAGTTCAAGAAAAATGTGCTGGAGGTAATGCGCCAGCCTATGGAAGACGGCATGGTCACGATTTCCCGTGCCATGTTCACCATCAGCTATCCGGCCAATTTTATGCTGGCTTCCGCAATGAATCCCTGCCCCTGCGGATACTACACCGATCCCAATAAAAAATGCACCTGCACTTCTCAGCAGATTCAGCGTTATCTCTCGCGCATCAGCGGACCGCTGCTGGACCGCATCGATATTCAGATCGAAGTGCCGGCGGTTAAATACCGGGATCTGGCGGGGCGGCACGGGGGAGAAAAATCCAGTGAAATCCGCCAGCGGGTGCAGCAATGCCGCGAAAGGCAGCACAACCGCTTTAAAGATAATGCCACTTTATACTGCAATGCCGATATGCAGGCAAAAGATATTCATAATTATTGCAAGTTGAATGACGAAGGGCAGGAACTGCTGAAAACCGCCATTACCAAGCTTGGGCTGTCGGCACGGGCATATGACCGCATTTTAAAGGTGGGACGCACCATTGCTGATCTGGAGGATGAAACGGACATTCTGCCGACCCACATCAGCGAAGCCATCCAATACCGCAGCCTGGACCGGCAGTTATGGTTGTGAAATACATTTGCCGGATTTCAGATCATCACCAGCATTTCCCGCAAAATTTTGGAGGCAGTAACTGTAGAATTCCCGGTGGGGTCAATTTGCGGGGACAGTTCCACCATATCGGCACCCACTATACGGCATCCGCTGGTCTGCAACGTTTTTAACACCTTTATAAATTCGGGAAAGAAAATGCCGCCGGCTTCCGGTGTGCCGGTTCCCGGCAAAAGCGAGGGATCGAATACATCCAGATCCACCGTTATATATAAGGGGTTATTCTTCATCTCCGCGGCAAATTCACTGACATCCGAAATATCAAATTCGCCAAGCCGGGTGTTTTGAGCGGCAAAAGCATACTCTTCCGGGCTGCCGCTGCGGATTCCCAGTTGATAAATCCGCTTTTCACCGCCCATTAATTCATGGATGCGGCGCATAACCGTGCCGTGGGAAATGCGGTCTCCGAAAAGCGCATCAATCAGGTCCAGATGGGCATCCAGTTGCAGCACCCGCAGGTCCGGGAATTTCTCTATCAGCGGGGTAATGGCAGGCAGTGTAATGAGATGTTCGCCGCCGATAAAAAATGGAATTTTGCCGGCACTGACAATCCAGCGGCTGACCTGTTCAATCCGCTGCAGCGTTTTGTCCCGGTTTCCGAAAATAATTTCCACATCCCCGGCATCGTGAACCTGCCGGTCGGCCAGATCCCTGCGGAAATAGGGGCTGTAGTTTTCCTGCGCCAGCACAGTTTCTCCCCGCAGCGCGACAGGCGCAAAACGGGATCCGGCAC
>JBAPTX010000101.1:0-2915 GCA_049282375.1 Calditrichia bacterium | reverse complement strand
TCCATATACAGCACATTGGTTTTGGTTTTGAGATCCGCTTTTACCCTTTCCACCCCGGGCCGCCACACTTTTTCAAAATCCACAATAATTCTAAAATCCCTGGCTTTCAAATCAGCCAGCACTTTTTCCCCGCCCTTTATATAAATATTGGCAACGGACGGCAGGGCAATGACCTGAGCATCCTCCGGAGGATTAATCACCTCCACCGGCACTCCGAAAATCTCCCTTTCTGCCAGCCGCTGCACATCGAAATTGACGGTTATATTTTCCGGTTTATAGCGTACAAAGAAATTCTTTGGTTTCTTTAATTCAAATTTTTCCTGAAAAGCCTGTTCATGCGGCGAAAAGGATTTACTTTCCGTCTGTACAGACCGCACAGAATCGAAAACAACTTCCGGCCCGATCACCAGCACCGAATCGGGTTGGGGTTCCACGCCGGACAGTAAGAATCCGGGCGGGACTTTAACCTGATACCGCACTTCCACCGGCAGTTTGCGTTCCACTTTATTATCCAATTGAATATTAAGAAAGCGCGGCCGCATAATTGATTTAACCGCCAAATCCAGTTCGCCGGGCAAACTGACAAACTCCGGATGCTCGGAGAGGTCCAGCCGCATATTATCGGGAACACCGGATAAATCAATCTGATAACCGACATCATAAAAATGAAGCCGCAGCAGATCTTTGCCCTTCCCCACAAATTCCACCCGGGCATTTGAGGATTGCGGATGCTTAAAAATCCTTTCGGAATCCAGGTTTGTGTAGCGAATAGGGATATCCATCTGGTATTCGTAAGTCTTGCTGGTTTTTACGATAAACCAGAGGAAGAAGGAAAGAAGGCCCACTCCGAGAATGGTTTTATAATTTTTCCAGATGCGGTTCATTTATTTAAACTTTCTCATCATCGATCAGCTGCAGAGTCAATTTATGGCCGGTTTTTATCTGCAGGGATTCGGAAGCATTGCCGTGGTTTTGGGCAATTTGAAGATATCCGCTGCTGTCCCATAAAATCAGCAGACGCCCTTTTGGAGCGCTGCCAAAAGTATCCTGAATGCCTACTAAAAATCCCCTGTCCAGTTTTATCCGGGCAGTGCGGTTACCAGCCATCCGCTGCCAAACTTCCCGATTTAAATTCAGGATCAGATTTCCAAAATGGTCCACATGAATTACCCGCAGTTCATATTCGTTATCACTGATTTTTTCTAACGGCTCAAAAAATGAAACCACCTCTCCGGCAGGTTCGCAAAATTTCGAAAGGGGTTCTGCAGTCAGCAGTTTGACTGCCGCCGGGGCAAAGATATCGCGGCCGTGAAAGGTGCTGCTGATGGGATGTCCGAAAACCTGCGGTTTAATCTCAAAGGCCTGATATCCTTCCTGCGCATAGATAAAGCTGAAAACCCCATTGTCCGGCCCGATAAAAAAATATTCGGAAGTCTGTACAACCAAAGGTTTGCGGGCAGTTCCCACTCCCGGATCGACCACGACAATATGGATCGTACCCGGTGGAAAATGGCCCGCGGCATTCTTTACGGCAAAAGCCGCCTGCCGGATATTAAAGGCTTCAATGTCGTGCGATACATCCACCACACGGGCGTGTGAGGCGCCGTTGAGGATAATTCCCTTCATGGCGCCCACATATCCGTCTTCGGTGCCAAAATCGCTGATCAGTGTTACATATCTTACTTCACTCATAATTAGCTCTGACATTTTTTGCAGAAAAAGGTTGAACGGCTGTTTTGAACAATTTTTTCGACTGTGCCGCCGCAATTATAACAGGGTTTATCTGCCCTTTGATAGACCTTCAGAAATTCCTGGTTCCGTCCTGACTGTCCTTCCACGGTCTGGTAAGCGGAATAGGTGGTGCCGTAATTCCGGATAGCGTCCTCTAAAATTTTCTGAATGGACTGAAACAATTTTTCAATTTCATCACCTTTAATACTCCGGCTGCTCCTGAAGGGGCTGATTCCGGCATTAAAAAGAATTTCGCTGGCATATATATTACCAATGCCTGCAATGATGTTCTGGTTCATTAAAAAACTTTTAATGTTCATTTTTTGCGGCCTCAGCAATTCCTGCAATTTACTGAGGGAAAACTCTCCATTTGCCGGATCCACCCCCAAATCGGGGAATTGCGGCGCTTCACCGTAGAGATAAATTTTGCTGAATTTGCGTACATCCTGAAAATACAATTTTTCGCCATCCTGAAAAATAAAAGAAATATGTATGTGTTTCGGCTGACGGGATTGTTTTTTATCCCTGATAAATATTCCGGACATTCCCAGATGAAATACAGGAAAAACATCGCCAACCTGCCACCAGAGATACTTTCCAATACGGTTCACCGATTGAACCGGTTTGCCGGAAAGCGCCTGCTGGAATTCAAGAGCGGTGACGTTTTGAAAAATTTTGACCGGTTTTGCCTCTATGTGTTTAATAGTACGGTTCAAAAAATAACGGCGGATCTGGCGGGCAATGGTTTCAACTTCCGGCAATTCAGGCATTAAAACTCCCTTGACTTTCAGTATTTTAATTTAACAGCCAAAGCATTTCAGACAAAACTAAAATACACTCAATAAATTCAGCACCTTTTCAAATGGATATAGACGGAAAGATCAGAGAAGAGGAAGAGATAAACAGGTAAAGGTTATATAATGGGGTTTCGTTTCATGTATCTACCTCGCCTCGACGGCTAAGATCGAATAAGAAGATATGGTTATCGTGGTGAGTTTATCGAAGTGATGACCAACAGTGTGGTTTTGTTGAAACGAACTGACACTACCTTATCAAATTTAGAAGGAATATACGTTTCGGGAGTCGGTTGTCAAATTTGCTCCTGCCGAATTAAATAAAAAGCCCGCAAATAACTACGGGCTTTAAAATACTTAATTTCATAAAACGCTGCCAAAGCCTTATGC
>JBAPTX010000100.1:0-2539 GCA_049282375.1 Calditrichia bacterium | reverse complement strand
ACCTGCACCTGTCCCCTCTTTTTATTACCATGATTACCGGCATCACTCTGGCCCAGTTTTTCCGCGAATCGGAAAAAATTATCCGGGTGATCCATCAGGCGGAAAAACCAACCTATCTGTTTCTGCTGATCTTTGCCGGCGCCATCTGGAATTACCGGTTTCTGACAGAAATTCTGCTGGTGGCGCTATTTGTAATTTCCCGTTATGGCGGAAAACTGGCCGGCGGCTATATCGGCTCCCGCACCATCGACTGTGCGTTTGAAGTGCCGCCCGATATCGGAAAAGCGCTGATGTCCTTCGGCGGGATATCGCTGGCCATTGCTTTCAATTTCCAGCTTTTGTACGGGGGCATTGTCGGGGATTTTGTCATGAGCGCCACCATCGTCAGTATTTTTTTATTTGATGAATATACGGCCATCAGCGCCCTGCGTATTCTGCGCCGGCAGGGGGAAGCGGTTTGAAACGGCTGCTTCTCATTCTGCTGCTCTTTTATCTGCTGATGTTCCTGCTGACCCGCATCGAATTCAGCGGCCGCCAGCCCTATACTGCCGAATCCATTATGGCGCTGGGTTTCACCCTGATTGCCGCCTACCTGCTGGGCAAGAGCCTGACGCCGCTGCAGCTTCCCAAAATTACCGGGTATATTCTGGCGGGAATTATTACCGGCCCCTACCTGATTAACCTGCTGTCCAAACCGGTGGTGCAGAACCTGCAGTTAATTGATGAAATCGCCCTCAGCCTGATTGCCCTGACCGCCGGCGGTGAGTTCCGGTATCATACTGTCCGCCGCCAGTTGAAAACCATTGTGAGCGCCATTGCCTGGCAGATTGTGATCGTAATTTCCGGGTTTATTTTGTTCACCCTGCTATATCACAACTACATCCCTTTTCTTGCCGGGAAAAAAATGGCCACCATTCTGGGCGTGGGGATCATCTTCGGATCGCTGTCCATCGCCAAATCTCCCGCCACCACTATTGCCGTTATTACAGAAACCGGCGCCCGCGGCCGTTTTACTGACTTTGTTTTGGGCGTTACTGTTTTTAAGGATATTCTGGTGGTGCTGGTATTTTCCATTGCTCTTTCCGTTGCCATGCCGCTCATTATTCCGGAAACCCATCTGAGTGTATCCTACATTTTTGAGGTATTTCAGGAGATTGCCTTTTCCATTGGTCTCGGATTTCTGGCCGGCGGTATTATCCTGCTGTACCTGAAGTATGTGAAACGGCAGACCGCCATCTTTATTCTCGGCTTCATGATTTTCGGAATTGAAATTACCGCCATGCTTCACCTGGAGGTGATCCTGGTGTTCATGGTCGCCGGATTTTTCGTGCAGAATTTCAGCTCACTGGGCGGCCCGCTGATCGAAGCGGTTGAGGCCATGTCCCTTCCGGTGTATGTTATTTTCTTTGCCATTGCCGGGGCCTCTCTGAATTTCCCTGTGTTTATGGAGAACTGGCTGCTGGCCATTTTGATCGTATCTGTTCGTATGGCCACTACTTTCGGCGGTACATATCTGGGTGGAAAACTGACCGGTGCCGGTAAAGCAATTAATAATTACGGGTGGATGGGTTTTGTGGGACAGGCCGGCCTGACCCTGGGACTTGCCGTGGTGGTGAAGAAAAATTTGCCCGGTGAGATCGGGACCGCCATTTCCACCCTGGTTATCGGTTCCATTGCAATCAATCAGATTATCGGTCCGGTGTTATTCCGTTATTCTTTGGTAAAGGTGGGGGAAACACGATGGTCCGCCTGAGCCTGATTATTACCGCCTTCTTTATTTTTATGGCGGCGGTAACCACAATCAAAATACCGGAAAATCTGCCCATGGCGGAAAACGTAATGGCCCTGGGTTTCATCCTTATCGCAGCCTATCTGACCGGCAAAATCGCACTTCGGATCAATCTGCCTAAAATAACCGGGTACATTCTGGCCGGTATTATTGCCGGGCCATTTATATTTAATCTGCTTTCCCCGGTGGTTGTGACAGAGCTTCAACTGATTGATCAGATTGCACTCAGCCTGATTGCGCTTACCGCCGGTGGGGAATTTCGCTTCAAAATTTTAAAAGAGCAGTTCCGTACCATGAACCTGGTTTTTGCGGCGCTGCTGGTGCTGCTGATGAGCAGTGCGGTTCTGCTTATTTTTCTGATTTATCCGGTAGTGCCCTTTCTGCAGGGTAAAATGGTACAGGTAGTTTTGGGGACCGGCTTGCTGTTCGGCATCGTCTCCATAACCATGTCACCCGCCACTACCATCGCCATTATTTCCGAAACCCGCGCCAAAGGCCGCTTTACCGATTTCATTTTGGGAATGACCATCTTTATAGATATTGCGGTCGTGCTGCTGTTTTCGCTGGTGCTGGCGCTGTCCCGTCCGCTGATTTTAATGGAAGGCGGATTCCGCTGGCAGGAAATGCTGCCAATAATTATGGAAATTTTCTTTTCCATTACTGCCGGTGCACTTTACGGCTGGCTGATTACCCTTTACCTGAAACACGTGGGAAAACAGGCTGCCCTCTTTTTGCTGGGGTTCATTATTC
>JBAPTX010000099.1:0-4292 GCA_049282375.1 Calditrichia bacterium | reverse complement strand
ATTGAAATGACCGGACGCATAACAAACTTTTTTTTGGAGAAAACAAATGCCGCAGCCATATCTTAGCTGGGATGAATACTTCATGGCCATTGCCCTGATCACGTCCCTGCGCTCCAAAGACCCCAGCAGCAAAGTGGGAGCAGTCATCGTCAATCCCAAAAATCATATTGCCGGCACCGGATACAACGGCTTTGTGGCGGGAATAGATGAAAACCAGTTCAGTTGGGAAAGAACCGGTGACTGGCTGCAGACAAAATATCCTTATGTGGTGCATGCAGAGGCCAATGCCATTCTAAACTCCACCACCAGTAACCTGGAGGGCTGCCGCATTTATACCACCCTTTTCCCATGCAACGAGTGCGCCAAACACATTGCCCAGAAAGGCATCCGGGAGATCATTTATTTATCCGATAAACACCGTGAACAGGATTTTCATCTGGCTTCACTGCAAATCATGAAAGCGGCCGGCATTGTTCATCGCCGGATAGAAATGGAACCTCTGAGCGATATCCTGCAAAAATTCGGCCCGTTTATTTGATTTGAAAATCTATTTTGGTATGAGTTTGAGTGAAAACGGAGGGCCCAATGAAACAACTGAATTATGATTTTCGCGATCTGTACCGTTCGCCAAGGATCGGCCTCAGCTTTCAGCGTATCTGGACCAATGGATTGGGGCTTTTTGCCGCATTCCTGGTCTACTTCTTCTTTTCCTATTTAAGCCTGTGGATCAGCGGGTATGCCATGGGACCCGCCTGGTATCTGTTCGGACTGCTGCCCTGCGCCTTTGCTGTTCCGGCAACCTGGCTGGGAATGGCAGTCTATATTGCCGGACTCTTTTTTTCCATGGCTGTTATTTTGCTGACCAACACGGCCATGGCCCGGCTTACTTATATGGTTCTGCGGAATGAAGTATTTTATACCTGGACGCAGGCTTTCCGCTTTGCTTTCAGAAAATGGATTTCAGTGGGGGGCGCCTTTCTTACCTTTCTGTTTCTGATCGGGTCTCTCGCAATTGCGGCAATTGTTATAGGATTTATCGGGCGGATCCCGGTAATTGGGGAACTGCTGACTGTGCTGTTTACCATTCCTTATATTTTTGCTGCTTTTTTACTGATATTTATCATTATCGCCTTTTTTGCGGGCATCTTTTTTATTCCGGCTATTCTGGCCACCATGGATGAAGATGCAATCGGCGGAGTCTTTCAATCATTCAGTATTACTTTTAATCAGCCCTGGCGGCTGTTGTTGTATTCTTTACAGGCCGTTATTCTGGAAATTGTCAGTATGCTCGTTTTTGCTTTTTTCCTGAAATTATCCTACCTGGTTTTTGTAACGCTTTTTTCCTGGGGAATGGGTGAAAAGATGGCGGAGATAAGCGTCGTCGCCGAAAGAGCTGTTCACAACAGCCTGCCGGCGCTGTACGACTGGCTGCACATTTTGTTTGGCAAGGCAGCGGATTGGGTATATCTCTCAAAAATTCCCCCCATTCCGGCGGAGCCGTCCATTTTTGTGTATTTGGCCGGAATTATTTTTGCCTTTTTCCTGCTCATTTTAGGGGGTGCCGCCTTGGCATACGGAGAGGCTGTGGGAAATAGCGGCATGACCATTTCCTATTTGATCATTTACCGCCGGCACAATAGGGATGAATTACTGAAAAGAGAAGATGAGGAACTGATCGAAGCAACCGGTGAAGGAACAGAGGCAGACCTCCCGCCGGTGGAAAACAGTGAAACCATAAACCCTATTCAGCAGGAACCGCCGAAAAAGGAGTGATCATTAATGATGGCGCTATTCCCTGCCCAGAAGCACCCGGTATATCCGCCGGAATCCCCAGCCGCCGCCGTAGGACAAACTGCCGATTTTAAAAAGCCGGCCGGCTAAAAATACACTTACAGCAATGGACACTATCATTACCAGAACCGAAATAAGATAATCGAGCAGCGGCGGATGCCCCAGCGGTGTCCGCAGTATCATAAATGTGGGCGTGAGCGGCGGCACAAAGGAAAGCAGGCGGACCAGCAGCGAATCCGGAAATTCCAGCACCAGAAATGCAAGTAGAATGGGGAAAATAGAGAGCAGCCGCATAAACTGACTGAGATGGTGGGCATCTTCCTGGCTGGAAAAAAGGGAACCGATTCCCACAAAAACAGAAGCAAAAAAGAGATACCCCAGCACAAAATAAAGCAGGAACAACAAGGCATTGCCAACAGTCAAAAAACCAATCTCCCCGGCATTTACCAGATCCAGACCCACCAGCAGCCAGGTCATACCGTACCAGATGAGAATCTGAAATATCCCCAGCAGCCCCAGACCAAATATTTTGCCGGCAACCAGTTGCAGGTGGTTCACGGAGGACAGCAGTATTTCCATTACCCGGCTGGTTTTTTCCTGAATCATGCCGCTGAACAGAAACCCGCTGGAAGTAA
Organism: Calditrichia bacterium; assembly: GCA_049282375.1. Taxonomy (GTDB): domain Bacteria; phylum Calditrichota; class Calditrichia; order RBG-13-44-9; family RBG-13-44-9; genus JBAPTX01. The sequence continues at coordinate 1,866 of JBAPTX010000099.1, read as the reverse complement.
AAATGCTGATAAACAGAAAAAGAACCACGATTACCGGCCCCAGATAGGAAAGCATGATGTTGAATTCTTCACGCTTTTCCCCCTGCTGCTGTATTTGACGAAATTCCACCGGACGGAGCCATTGCTCAATTTGCCCGCCTTCCAAACCTTCCTGCCTTAAGCGGGCTTCAATTACCGTTTCTTCAACCGCCCGGCGGATGGGGGCAAACTGTAAAAAATTATTGGGCAGCAGGGAGTAAATCTCCACCGCCCCGCCCGAAAGTAAATCCGCCGGAATTATAAAATATCCTTCCAGCATGCCTTTCTGCAGCATAAAATCCGCTTTGCCGAGTAACTGCCGCATCCAGAGCGAATCCTGCTGACGGCGGTTATCTTCATAGGCAATGCGGGCACCTTCCCAGTCATCCCGTGCCTGAATCAATTCATTGTAGGTATGCTTAAGCAACGCCTCACGGGAAGATGTTTCCGGCTTTTGGAATACATAACTGCGGCGCTGCTTAATGGAGGCATAAGCACCTTCCAGGCTGTCAACGGCTTTCTTCTGCATGAACAAATCAGACCAGCGGCGCCGCCAGTCTTCCGAGGTATCGGGGAGAATGGGGAGCAAACGAATGTCCGGCTGCCCCCCTGTCGACGCTTCCTGTTGAAGATATCCGGAAATTTTATCACAGAATCCCAGGGTATCCATGGAAACACAACCAATTACATTTATACCGCCGGGTTCAGAATTTTCCACCAGCAGGGCCGGTATCAAAATGAACAGACCGAAGAGCAGGGGTGATACAAAGGTCGCCATCAAAAAACTGCGGGATCTGAAATGCCGGTAAAATTCCCAGCCGGTTACCACCCAAAATGGATTCATGTGCTTTTCTCCACTTTCTCCGGCACCACCTGCAGGAATATATCCTTCAGGCTGGGGGGGCGAAATTCCAGCCGGGTCGGCTCCACTGCCTGCATTATCCGGTTTAATATGGCCCGGGAAGAAGACTTGGAATTGATGTAAAGGCGGGCTTTTGCATTCTGCACCACAACTTTCTGCACACCTTCAATGGTCTCCAGTTGGCTCAGATCTCCTTCACTCTCCACCAAAATAATGTTCTCTCTGAAGCGTTTCTTAATTTCAGATAAAGCCCCCTGCAAAATCGTTTTACCGTCATTGAGCAACACCATTTCATCGCAAAGGTCCTCGGCATCGCCTAACTGATGGGTGGAAAGAATGATGGTTCTGCCTTCCTCTTTCAGAAAACGGATCTTTTTCCGGATAAATTCCTGATGAATAGGATCCAGTCCCCAGAATGGTTCATCCAGAATCAGCAGAGAGGGATTGTGCATGATGGAGATAATAAACTGGAGCTTTTGCTGCATGCCTTTGGAAAGATGGGCCACCGGTTTTTCCAGATAATCAATCATACTAAACCGGTCCATCTGCCTTACCGCCTCCACCTGGCTCTTGCGCCGGCCCAATCCCCGCAGACGGCCAAAGTAAACCATTACATCCATCACTTTGTACTTTTGATAAATGCCGCGTTCCTCCGGCAGATACCCCATGCGGTTGCGGAGCTCTTCCGTCACTGCTTTCCCGTCATATATAATACGGCCTTCATCCGGGTGCAGGATGTTAAGGATCATGCGCAGCGTAGTGGTTTTTCCGGCACCATTCGGACCCAGCACACCGGTAACGGTACCGGGCTCCGCCGCAAGGTTCAATTGTTGAACCACCGCCTGCTGCTGATAAAATTTGCTGGCATTTTCAATTGTTAATTTCATGAATCGGAAATGTCCATTTTCCCGGCCGTTGCCGACATCAGTTCCCGTTTGAATGTTTCCACTTTGGAAGGAAGCAGCCGTACAACGGAGTGCATCCCT
>JBAPTX010000098.1:0-7087 GCA_049282375.1 Calditrichia bacterium | reverse complement strand
TCCACCGTTTTCTCAGAGAAAATGACAAGCAAGGGGGAGAAATTGTGCGGTATTTATTTAAAAAAAACCGCTCAAATGAGATAGATTTACAGCGCAATCTTTTCAATGAGCCCGCTTGTTAGAATAGCTCTTTTATTCCTGCAGGTTATTGTTTAAATTTTGGCAGGAACAAAACAGGGTCTGTTCTGTATTCAATGATAAATTACTTTATCAGGAGGCAGTAATGAAAAAAGCAGTTTTCCTACTCATATTTTTATTGCCCATGCTGAGTTTCGGGCAATTTAAAGATCAATCAAAACTGCCCTCAATTTCCCAGGCCGTACGTAAACCGGCCGGCAACCTGTTTCTTGGCTTTATTGATCCCTCCCGGCTGGATATCCATCACAGTTTTTCCATGAGCTATATGGCGCTGGGGAATGGCGGCATGATGGTAAACAGTTATATGGGTACAATAGACTACCAGCTCAGCAATCCCCTTTTCTTGCGTTTAAATGTCGGATTGATGAACTCTCCATACAACAGCTTTAAAAATCCGGCATTAAATAATTCGCAGTTTTTTGGCGGCGCGGAACTGTTTTACCGGCCGACTGAAAACACCATGATCAAAGTCGGAATGGAAGTTGCCCCCGGGTATTATTATCCCGGCCGCTATAACAGTATGTACGGCTGGTAACAGAAACAAGGAGATGGCTGCCTTTGGCGAGAAGAGTTCGCAGAGATCTTTCAAATAAAAAAATCCGCAAACATATAAATAACCGTCATAAATCCACACAATCCACCGCAGGTAACTTCCGCCGGAAGACCGGCTTTTCCTATTTAAAACCGCTGATTTATTTATTGTTGCTGGCAGTGCTTATTGTTATCAGTATAAGCCTGGTAGGGACCATAGATCTTACTGCTTTATTTAAGGGATCACAGGATGACCGGACAGACATAAGCGAAATGGTTCCGGAGCAGTCCGGTATCACGGAGGACAATAATGAACTTCAGGGGGCGGACAGCAGTATTTCCGAAAGAATTGTTGTCAATCCGGTTCCTTCCAAAACTCAGATCGAAGTTTTAAACGGCTCAGGTGCCCCGGGAATTGCAAAAACCACCATGTTCTTTTACCGTAAAAATGATGTGGATGTTGTTTCTATGGGGAATTACCAGAATTTTGATGTGCAAAATTCTTTTGTAATTGACTGGACCGGGAATCCGGATGAAGCCCGAAGAATTGCCTCAACACTGGGAATTCCCGAAAACAGGATCGAAACCCGGGTGGATAACAGCAAACAGTTAACCGCCACGGTGGTTCTGGGAAAAGATTATAAACAATTAAAAGCGTTTTAATAAAAAGGAAAGCGTATTGACTTCGACGCAGTTAGCTGAAAAAATAGCCCGTTTAAGTTGGGAAAAGAAAGGTGAAGATATTACAATCCTGGATGTGCGGGAATTAACTGATATGACCGATTATTTTATTTTGATCACCGCTGAATCCGATGTTCATGCCAAAGCATTGAGCGGGCATCTGGAAGATGAATTAAAAAAAGAAGAAGTCGGCCCCTGGCATAAAGAAGGACATAAATCCCTGAAATGGGTGATTCTTGACTTTGTTGATGTGGTGGTCCATATTTTCCGCCGGCAGATCAGGGAGTTTTATTCACTGGAGAAGCTATGGGGCGATGCCCGCATTACCCGTTTGGAGGAAAATGTTCCGGATAGAAACTTACTTAAAACAGATAATTAATGAAGCCCTGCAGCGCCTGTCCTTCCCGCAAGTTGAATATTCATTTGATAAGCCAAAGTTGGAAAAACACGGGGACATCAGCATAAATGCGGCCATGCAGCTTGCCGCTCCCCTCAAAATGCCGCCGCGGAAAATTGCAGAACAAATTGCAGAGAACCTGCAGCCGGATTCCCGCTGGATCGGGCGGATAGATATCGCAGGCCCGGGATTCATCAATTTTTTCTACACCCCGGCTCTGCTTCAGCAGGTGGTGCGGGAAATTATCAGCGAAGGTGAACAATTCGGACGTCAGCAATCCGGCCAGGGGAAAATGGCCCAGGTGGAATTTGTCAGCGCCAACCCCACCGGTCCTCTGACAATCGGTCACGGACGGCAGGCTGTACTGGGGGATACAGTTGCCAATTTTCTGCAATGGCAGGGATTTACGGTGGTCCGCGAATACTATTTTAATAATGCCGGCAGGCAGATGCGGGTTTTAGGTGAATCGGTAAAAACCCGCTACCGGCAATTATGCGGGCAGCAGGTGGAATTTTCCGAAGAATATTATCAGGGCGAGTACATCCGCGATATTGCCCGGCAGCTTTATGATGAACACGGCAATGATTTGCTGAATGAACCGGCTGAAGGTCTGTTTAAAGATACTGCAGAACGGGTTATATTTGAGGATATCCGTAAAACATTAAAGCGCCTGTCTATTGAATTCGATGACTATTTTAATGAAAAAGATTTGTATGAATCGGGGCGCATCGAGCAACTGATCCGCCGGTTGAAAGAAAAAGACCTTGCTTATGAAGAAGACGGCGCCCTGTGGTTCCGCTCCACCCGCTTCGGGCTGGAACAGGACCGGGTCATTGTAAAGAGCAGCGGCGAACCGACCTACCGTTTACCGGATATCGCTTACCATGCTACCAAATTCGAGCGGGGGTTTGATCTGATTGTTGATATTTTCGGAGCCGATCACATTGCCACTTACCCGGATGTTCTGGCCGGTGTTCAGGCGCTGGGATTAGATCCCGCTCAAATAAAAATCCTGATTCACCAGTTTGTCACACTATACCGGGGTCAGGAAAAAGTCAAAATGTCCACCCGGAAAGCCAATTTTGTAACCCTGGACGAATTGATTGATGAGGCCGGGGTGGATGTGACCCGCTGGTTTTTTCTCATGCGCAGCATGGACAGCCATTTGAATTTTGATTTACTGCTCGCCAAAACCCAATCGGACGAAAATCCGGTATATTATAACCAATATGCTCATGCCCGCATCTGCAGCATTTTACGCACCGCTGCTTCCGAAGGAGTGAATACAGATCCAGTCTCCGAACTGGAACCGCTAAGTGAGCCCAGTGAACAGCAGCTTATGAAAAAGTTGCAGGAATTCCCCGGTGTGGTAGAGAGATGCGCCGGCGATTTCACACCGCACCTCCTTCCGCAGTATTTATCCTCTTTGTCCACTTCATTTCATAAATTTTATACGGAATGCCGGGTTTTAGGGGAAGATACTTCACTGACCCGCGCACGGCTGACGCTTTGCCTGGCGGTAAAAACTGTTCTGGCAAACGGTTTCGCCATTTTAGGTGTCAGTGCCCCGGAAAGCATGTAAAACAAAGGAAGGTTGATCAATGTCAATACTTGTAGTCGGCTCTATCGCCCTGGATAACGTAGAAACGCCCAAAGCAAAAGCAGATAATTTGCCGGGAGGTTCCGCCCTTTATTTCAGCACTGCCGCCAGCCTGTTTTCCCCGGTAAACGTGGTGGGGGTGGTCGGGCAGGATTTTGACCACAAGCAAATTCAATTTTTGCAGGAAAGAAGAGTGGATTTAAGCGGCGTTACCACCGAGGAAGGGGAAACCTTTCGCTGGGGTGGGCGCTACCATGAAAATATGAACTCGCGGGATACCCTCTTTACCTTCCTGAACGTATTTGAAACCTTTGAACCCAAATTGCCCGAAAAATACCGCCAAAGCCCCTTCATTTTCCTGGCCAACATCGATCCCGAGCTGCAACTGAGGGTACTGGAGAGCGCCGGCACCCCTGCTCTGGTGGTGCTGGATACCATGAATTTCTGGATAAGCGGTAAACGGGATGCGCTGGAAGAAGTGATCCGCCGTGTAGATGTGATGATCCTTAATGATGAAGAACTTCGTGAACTCACCGGTATCTTTTCATTGAGTGAGGCTGCCCGTTCCCTCCTGAAGCAGGGACCATCCGCACTTGTGGTTAAAAAAGGAGAACACGGGGCGGTCCTCATCAGTCAGAATGATTATTTCTCATGTCCGGCCTATCCGGTGGAAGAAGTTGTGGATCCTACCGGCGCCGGCGATTCTTTTGCCGGCGGCTTTCTGGGATATCTTGCCAGTCTTAAAAACCCGCTTCCTGATGATTACCGCCGGGCAGTGGTTTACGGCAACACAGTGGCTTCTTTTAATGTGGAATCGTTTAGTTTTGAACGCTTAAAGGATATCTCGAAAGAAGAAGTGGAGCAGCGGGTTAACCATCTGCGGGAAATAACCCGCTTTTAATGAAAGGCAAGATTAAAACCGGTACGGCAATCCACGAACTGTGTATTCAGGATCGAGCGGGCCAGATCGGTATTAAGTGAACAATCCAGCGGCCTTTTTGCCACAAGCCTTGCGTCTTTTGATTTGACCGGCACCAGCAGGTTACGGTCAAGATTAAACATATCACAGAGCAATTCACCCATTTCCATACGCGAAATTTTTTCTGATCCACCGATATGCAGCATGCCGGTGAAATTATGATCCACCAGCTCCCATACGGCAGTGGACAGATTGTTAATCAGCAGCGGCGTACGATACTGATCGGTGAAAAGAAAAACTTTTTTCCCCTGATATAGATTCTTCAGCATAATTTCTGTGAAAGAGGGCCGGCCGTTCAGAGCATGCCCGTAAAACAGGGAAGGCCGTATCACCACAGCATCAGGATGATTATTAAGCACGTAGGACTCAGCGTCTATCTTGGTTTTGGCATAGACATTTTGCGGGACGGGGGCGTCTTTTTCCTGGTAAAATCCCTTTATCCCGTCGAACACCACATCGGAAGAAGTAAAAATAAAGCGGATATTTCTCTCCGCTGCAAAATCGCATAAAGAACGGGTAAACTCAAAATTTACCATATTTGCCAAACCGGGTCTGACCTGGCATTCATCTATGGAAGCCATTGCAGCAGTATGAATAATGGCATCCACTTCCAGATCCTGCAGAGAGTCCCATTGATCATCAGCGGCGTCCATGCGGAAGAAATGTACTTCCCTTCCGTAGGGATAGGGTTCTTTTGTGCGGAAATGGGCTAAAATATGGTTTGTTGAAGGGGAATATTTGATCAGATAGCGGCCAAGAAAGCCGGAACTTCCTGTTATTAAGATATGCTTTTTTTTCCGTCCTGGAATGTTTACCATTTTACCACCTGAATGTCATATTCAAACGAAAAATATCGCCCTGCAGACGATCCTGTTTATAATCAAAAAACAACCTGGACTGGTGAACTGCGCTATTCTTTTTATCCTTGCGCAGAATCCGGATAACATCAATTGCACTGATAATCCGGTTCAGAATCAAACCGCTGATGACGAAAGTAGCGCGCCTTTCCCAGTCATGCTGCCGGATACGCTGCAATGAATACCGCCGGCGGTTTTCCGGGGTATCCCATTGCCAGAAATAGTCCTGTTCCTGACGATAGGTGCCTTCCAGATTGCGCAATACTCTTTGTTGTTCATTAAATTCATAAATGTTATCCGCACTTCCGATATCAATCCAGTACTGCTGGCCCTTGCCGGTGGTTTGAATTCCTGCATGAACCGCCGCGTAGGCCTGAAAATTATCTTCCAACACATTTGCATAGGCCCGTGCACCGATATAACCTGCCCACAAGGCCAATTCAGTCCCGAAGAAAAACTTAGCCATATTTTTATGGCCTGCCAGCCATTCGCCACTGCCTGGAAGAACCAGGGAAGACAACACATATTTTGCTTTAAAACCACCGTCATCCGTTTGTGTCCGGGTTTCAGATTGACCCAAAGAATTTAGCCCGGGCGATTTGGGAGGTTGTGCGGCAGCTAACGAAAGCAACAGGCTAAAAATAATAATTGCAGACAGCGATCTGGAAATCATGGAAATCCTTTATTGCAGAAATTTTTTACCAGTGTAAGTTGAGGCCAAACATGTTTACATACTCAGTTTTATATAGAATATTATTGTAGCTCATATCCATATACAGATGATCGCGATTGTAGTTGCGGGTGGTAAATCCGGCATCAATGGCAGAAACCACATGGTTTACCAGTGCCGTCATCAGGCCGTACTGGGCAATGTTGTAGAGCCGGTTGGCATCATCGCGCATTGTGCGATACTGATCGAAGCGGGGGGAAATTTCATTCACATCATATTCTTTGAATGTGGCATCGTCCCAGGCAGCGCCGAACTGATGGGAATATTTTCCAATCATTTCATAATACTGCTGTGTTTTGGTTTTTGGCAGCCGGTGGCTGAAATTATTTTTTTCAATATTCCGCAGTTGACGAACCAGTTCCGGTGTATAATCTTCCTGCGGAATCAAATACCAGGTTTGCCCCGGGTTGGGATTTTCCATTATAAAATCTTCTTCGGATAACGGCGCACCCGATACCCCCAACTCGGCTGCCCGGTAGGCAATCCAGGACCAGTAGCGATATTCGCTCCAGTGGGTGTTTGCATAACCTTTAAATTCAGCGTCTTTATCGTCCCCTTTATTATTGTAATGAAAATTGATGTACCAGGCGGCACCTTCAACCGCCAGGAAGACCGCACTTTTTATATAAGATTCTGCATAAAACTGCCCGGCACCGGGAATTACCGCGGACATCAGCACTGCTTTACCAACAGATTTATGGGAAAACTCCCCTTCAAAATCCGGGCCGGCTTGCTGCTGCTGTTTTTGGCGGGCGGCGTCTTTCATATTCATTTTCTGCACGATACGCTGCTCGTCTCCCCATTTAAATAATTCATCGGGTCCCGCAAAGGCCGACAGGCTTAACGATAAAATAAACCAGAGGGCAAAAAATCTCATCGTAATTTCCTCGATAGTTTGTCAAATCTTAAATCAAAGTCGAACAGAATACCGAAATAAAATTTCCAGTCCTGCTTATAGTTAATTTCCTGATGGGCAGTCTCTTTTAAAGGATAAGCCGCTTCAAAAAAGATGCGGGTGGGAAACATATACCAGGAAAAAGTTTCCAGGCGGAGCTGAACTCCCACATCGGATTTGAAGTCATCCCAGCCGGCCCATTTTTCCCAGGCATTGCCGTACTGGTAAAAAGCCCCAATATAAATTTTATCCAGATACCAGCTCAAAATCTGAAAATTA
>JBAPTX010000097.1:0-4126 GCA_049282375.1 Calditrichia bacterium | reverse complement strand
ATCTTGTTACCCGAAAAATGCTTTGCCGGGAATGGATGTCTAAGAATTATTCAACCGGCTGCTGCGAACCAAAATTGCGGGATTCACCCTGATGCACCACTGCTAAGATATAAACTTTATCCCTTTCGCTGATTTCCTGCCTTTAGTTTTAAACGAAAATTTATGGTGACATGAAAAAGAAGAAAAGAATGAAAAAAAGCCGAATAACTGTATTTTTCTGCCTAAGCACAATAGGTTTGATAATGGCTTTCTGGAGCTGCTCCGGCGAATCCGGCAGCACCGCAGAAAATAAATCAAATCAACTGATCCCGGCAGTGGAAGCGGTGCAAGCCCGCACCGGTGCACTGCCTTTGACCGAACGGCTCACCGGTGTGGTGCGGGCAGTGAATCAGGTGGCGATTTATCCGGAAGTGAGCGCGGTAATACAGCAGGTCTTTGTGCAAAACGGGGCTGTGGTAAACAACAGACAGCCGCTGATTCAACTTCGCAATAAGGAATTTCAAGAGCGGCTGAATCAGGCCCGTGCCAGTTATCAGATTGCAGTGGCGCAGGCTAAGCAGGCGGAAGCCAGGCTGAAGGAAGTTAATTCCGAGCTGCAGCGGGTCAAATCGCTGGCGGAGAAGGAACTGGTCAGTGAAACCGAGCTGGAAATGGTACAAACGCGGACGATATCCGCCGAAGCGGATCTGGAGCTGGCTAATGCCCGTGTGGAGCAGGCCAAAGCCGTTATGGATGAACGGGAGGAATCCTTATCCCAAACCATGATTCGTGCACCCATTTCCGGCACAGTGGGGAACCGTAACGCGGAAGTGGGAATGCTGGTCAGCAACAGCACCCGTTTGTTCACCATCGGACAACTGGACAGCGTTCGGGTGGAAGTGGTGCTCACGGACCGCATGCTGCAGTATATTGAGAAAGGACAGCGCACCGAGATATTCGCGGAGGGTAGCGGCGGCGGTCCGCTTTCGGCGCCGCTGGCCCGGATCTCGCCCTTTCTGCATCCGGTCACCCACAGCACCGAGGCTGAAATTGATCTGTCAAACCGCAGCCGGGAACTGAAGCCGGGTATGTTTGTGACGGTGGATGTTTTTTACGGGGAAAGCGAGGAAGCAACCCTGGTGCCGCTCAGCGCTTTATATGAAAATCCGTCCACCGGAACTGTCGGCGTTTATATCAGCCGCGAAACATTGAACCGGGAGCCGGTGGGTGCCGTCAATCCGGACCAGCCGGTTAATCTCACCGATCCGGTACCGTTCGAATTTAAAGAAGTAGAAGTGGTTGCAAAAGGCTGTATGGAAGCAGGTGTTCGCGATATTGAGCCCGGAAACTGGGTGGTTACCCTGGGACAGGAACTGCTGGGCGCAGGCTCCGGTGTGGCGCGGGTGCGGCCGGTAAAATGGAACTGGGTGGAACAACTGCAGAAACTGCAGCGGCAGGATTTACTGGAGGAAATCATGCAGCGCCAGCAGGCGGCAAGCGATACGATCGGATAAGAGATTGTGGTTTTTTGCCGGTGAGATGTCACCCTGAGCTTGTCGAAGGGTGACTGCAAAAGAGGCTTCAAAACAGCAGAGAATTTCAAAAAGGATGGTCTTATTGGTCATGGCTCGACAGGCTCACCATGACGCACACATCCGCCGGTTGCAGTACTAATAAATCGTCAACCTGAAATCGTCACCCTGAGATGTCACCCTGAGCTTGTCGAAGGGTGACTGCAAAAGAGGCTTCAAAGCAGCTGAGGATTTCGATAATGTTGGTCTTATTGGTCATGGTTCGACAGGCTTACCATGACGCACACAGCCGCCGGTTGCAGTACTAATAAATCGTCAACCTGAAATCGTCACCCTGAGCTTGTCGAAGGGCAGCCGAAGGGTGACAGCAAACAAAAATTTATTGAAGGCAAATTAAGATTCCATTATGAATATAACCCGATTAGCCGTTCACAGACCCATCGCCACCACCATGGTTTTTCTGATCATCATCGTAGTGGGAATTATGGGATTCCGGTTTCTGCCGGTGGATTTACTGCCGCCGATTGAATATCCCCTGCTGAGCGTCTCAACGGTTTACCCCAACGTGGGGCCGGAAGAGATCGAAACCATAGTCACCGACCGGGTGGAAAACGCGGTGGCCAGCGTCCCCAATATTGAAGAGGTCCGCTCCCGCTCGGAGGAAGGCCGCAGCCGGGTAACCCTGGAATTCACGCAGGGCACCAATATAGACGAAGCCGCCAATGATGTGCGGGCCGCCCTGGACCGCATCCGTGATGACTTTCCGCCGGAAGTGGAATCGCCGCGGTTGTGGAAATTCGACCCCGACAATTTCCCGGTGGTGATTCTGGGAGCGCGCTCCAACCGCAACATGGAGGAGCTGACCCGTATCCTGGAACGGGAAATTTCCCAGCGTTTTGAACAGATACCCGGAGTGGGATCTGTGGATGTGTGGGGCGGCGTTTACCGCGAAATTCAGATTCAGCTCAAACGGGACCGGCTGGCTTCCAGCAATCTTTCCGCCACCGATGTACAGCAGGCGCTGCAGCGCGAAAACGTTACCCTGCCCGGCGGCGACATGCGCGAGGGCATCAGTGATATGTATGTGCGCACCCGCGGGGAATTCCAGTCGCTGGAGCAGATCGCCAGTACTATTATCACCATGGTGGACGGCAAACCCATCCGGGTGCGCGATGTGGCGGAAGTAGTGGATGGTTATCAGGATATAAACCGAATCGTGCAGGTGGACGGCCTGCCGATGATCCGTCTGGGCGTGCGCAAACAGTCCGGCGCCAATACGGTGGCAGTGGCGGAGGCGGCCCGGAAGGTGATGGAGCAGGTGGACCGCGAGCGGGATGATATCGATCTGCTGATGGTGATCGACCAGAGCACTTTTATTCAGAATTCCATCAACAATGTGCAGCAATCCGCCATCTGGGGCGGCCTGTTGGCTATCTTCATTCTCTACCTGTTTCTGCGGAACGGCTCCACCACCTTCATCATCGCACTGGCAATCCCGATTTCACTGATCGCCACTTTCGGCCTGCTCTTTTTCAGCAATTTAACGCTGAACCAGATGAGTTTCGGCGGGCTGGCGCTGGGAATCGGCTTGGTGGTGGATAATTCCATTGTGGTGCTGGAAAACATTGTGCGGCTGCGGGAGAACCGCCATACCCTGGAGGAAAGCGCCCTGACCGGGACCCGGCAGGTCGCCGGCGCCATCGTGGCCTCAACACTGACCACCATTGTTATTTTTATTCCGGTGGTATTCATGCAGACGATCTCGGCGATTCTGTTCAAAGAGCTGGCGCTGGTGGTGGTGTTTGCATTGCTCTGTTCCCTGCTGGTGGCACTGACGCTGGTGCCTATGCTGGGCAGCCGCTTCCTCACCGTAAAAGAGGGCGAAAAAACCACAGATGACCGCAAATCGCGCCTGGGACGCTGGTTTCTGCGCATGGAAGATTCCTACTCGCGCTTTCTGGGCGGCGCATTGAGGCGGCGGAAAACGGTTTTTCTGATCACCGGCCTGCTCATCATTTTAACTGTGCTACTCTGGCCCATGCTGAGCATGGAACTGGCCCCGCAAACCGATGCGGATGAAATTGATGTGGATCTGGAAATGGCACAGGGCACCAATATTGCCGTGGTAAATAAATATCTGCAGGAACTGGAATTCATGGTCCGTGAAATAACTCCGATGGATCAGGTGCGGCACATTTCGGCGGAAATGCGGCCGGGCGATGCCGAGGTGGAACTCTCGCTGAAAAGCGCCGATGAAAGGTCCATCAACAGTTTTGAGCTGGCGGACCAGATCCGGCAGCATGTTTCCGGGAAAATTCCGGGAACCAATGTTCGGGTGAATGCCCAGTCCGGTCTCTGGATGCTGCGGCGGCTGTTCGGTTCCGGCGGCGGTGAAGCGGTTGAAGTGGAACTGCGCGGTTACGATCTGGCGCTGGCGGACCAGATTGCACAAACTATCAAATCCATTATGGAGCAAATCCCGGAAGTGGCAGATGTGCAGCTCAGCCGCCGCGAAGGGCGGCCGGAGCAGAACCTGATAGTGGACCGTGAGAAAATTGCCGATCTGGGTCTGTCGGTCAATCAAATTGCGCAGGTGATACAAACCAACGTGGGCG
>JBAPTX010000096.1:0-4226 GCA_049282375.1 Calditrichia bacterium | reverse complement strand
CCCATCCTGTAGCCAAAGCGGGCCTTCGGCAGGTAATAGGGAACATTTGACATGCTTTCCATGCCGCCCGCCACCACAATATCTGAGTCACCCAGCTTAATAGCCTGTGTCGCCAGCATCACCGCCTTTAATCCCGAGCCGCAAACTTTATTGATTGTCATACAGCCCACTGAAGTGGGAATACCGGCGAAAATCGCCGCCTGCCGGGCGGGGGCCTGTCCTTCTCCGGCTGTTAAAACATTCCCCATAATGACTTCGTTTACCTGCTCCGGTTTCACTCCTGAGCGGTTCAGCGCCTCTTTAATAACAAGGCTGCCCAGGCGGGGGGCAGATAAAGATGCCAGAGCTCCGTTAAAAGATCCGATGGGGGTCCGTACAGCACTGGTAATGAATACTTCATGAAGTACATTCATCTCTCTGCTCCTTATTGTTTTTATGATGGTCATAAGCATGAATGATATCCCGAACCAGCTTATGCCGGACAACATCTGTTTTGTTTAAAAATACAAACTGTATTCCTTCGATATTTTTAAGGATTTCCCTGATTTCAACAAGACCTGAGTTAGCCGAACTGGGAAGGTCGATTTGAGTAACATCTCCATTCATTATCGCCCGGGAATTTACCCCCAGCCGGGTCAAGCACATTTTCATCTGCATGGAAGTGGAATTCTGTGCTTCATCCAGAATAACAAACGCATTATTCAGGGTGCGGCCCCGCATATAAGCCAATGGTATGACTTCAATGATCCGTTGTTCAATATATTTTTTCAAGAGTTCCTTGGGCAGCATTTCTTCCAGCGCATCGTATAAAGGGCGTAAATAAGGATCAATTTTTTCACGATAATCGCCAGGAAGAAATCCCAGGCTTTCCCCTGCCTCCACAGCGGGCCGGGCCAGTACAATTTTTCCCACTTCTTTATTTTTCAGGGCATTAACCGCCAGGGCCACTGCCAGATAGGTTTTTCCTGTGCCGGCAGGACCAATCACAATCACAATATCATTTTCTTTCACTGCATTCACAATGTTTTTCTGGCCGGCAGTCCGCGGTTTAATGAATCCGCGCTTGGTGAACAACACTACTTCATCCAATTCCGCCGCCGAATGACCCTGTTGATCGCCTGAAATCTTTTGCGGAACAGTTGCCTGATTGGCTTTGACAATGTGGATAACCGATTCGACATCGCGGGAATTCAGCGAGTGATTACGGTTGGCAATAAAAACCAGTTCACTTAGAATATCTTCAACAACCTTGATATCATCTGCTGCACCAATTAGTTTTATCGTTTGTCCACGGGCGATTAACTGTACGGGAAACTGCTTCTCAATCGTTTTAAGATGTTCATCACCGACGCCGTACAGAAGCATGGGATCTACCTGGGTAACCTCAAACTTTTTTTCGACGATTTCTAATTCTTCAGGCATATCTCAAAAAGAACCTCAGTTAAATTTATTTAAACAAAAAACTTTCAATGCAAAATAAAAAGGCTCTTAGCTACTGCCAAGAGCCTTTTGGAAAACTGTTACAAAATCCGGAATGTCATTTAAAATGGACTATTGCGGAATTTTTAAGACCATATGCGGATAGATCAGATTCGGATCCGAGATCACTTCTTTATTGGCTTCATAAATTCTCTGCCACCTGAAAGAACTGCCCATATTATTGGCAATTTTATAAAGGAAGTCACCCCGTTCCACCCAATATTCATTAGGCCCTGCCTGCCGCGGGATACGGAAAATCTGGGATGGATAAATCAGGTCCGGATTCTTGATCTGGTCGCGATTGTAGGTATAAATCCGAATCCATGCATAAGGATCACCGTAAATATCCGGTTTTTTAGCTATCCTCCAGAGATAATCGCCCCGTTGCACTTCATAGCGTCCGGCTGCTGCCGGCTGTGCTTTCTGGTCCGCCTGATTCAACAGGTTTTCAATCCTGGAGATCAGATTTTGCGATTCGGTTGTCAGGCTTCTTTTGTCGTTTTTCAACTGATTAAGACGATCGCGGAATCTTTGCAATTCTTCGCGACGGTTGTAAATCTCTTCGGGAGACATGGACACAAATCCGGACAATTCCTGCTCCAGCGAGCGCAGTTGCTGCAGATAATCCTGATAGCCCTGCTTGGTGGTGCCCATCATCGTATACATTTCATCCCACAAATCTTTAATCTGATTTTCGGTTGCTGCCATTTCATCATTCAAACGGGAAATTTCCGCTTCTTCATCGGCAATTTGCGCTTTGTTATCTGATTCGCATTTTTGCCACTTGGCCAATTCCGTTTTGTACTCGTCCATCTTCATTTCTTCATAATTATATGAGTATTCCTGCGCAAAAGCAGCAAAGCCCATAAAAATGCTCATCACTATACTTAGAAGAATGATCTTTTTCATATTTGTGCCTCCTCGCCTGTTATTCTTCTTCTTGCCAGTTGTCTAAACCCTGCTGAACTTTTTCTTTTTCACCCTGCAGCTCTTCCAACTCCGCTTTCTTCTGAGATAAATCATTTTCCAGTTGTGAACGCTGCTGTTGCAGGTCTTTCAACTTTTGCTCAGCGGATAAGCATGCGCTTCTGGCTTCTTCCATTGCACGAATTTGTTCATCATTTGGATGGCGGGAACAACCGGTCGAGAGAAGCAGGGACAGGGAGAATGCAGCAATAAATAGCAGACTCACAAACTTCTTAACATTTGTCATAAATGCCTCCTACATTAGAGAATGTTTAACTGAAGTTAAAATAACCATTAATTAAATTTTTGTCAAGCTGAATTTCTTTGTTTTTCATATAGTTGCATACTTTATTACACGCTTTTCGTTCCAATTGAGAGTTCCTGCTACTAATCGGCCGGTGGATTATTTTTTTTGAGCAACGATAACCCTAATTCCCTCAACTGCTTTGCTGATACTTCCGAAGGGGAATTTTCCATTAAACCCAGCGCACCGGTTGTTTTAGGAAAAGCAATTACATCACGAATATTGTCGCCGCCGGTCAGCAAAACAGCCAGCCGGTCAAAACCAAAAGCAATTCCCCCATGGGGGGGCGCACCATACTCCAAGGCATCCAAAAGAAATCCGAATTTTTCCCGCGCTTCTTCCGGTGATATCTGTAAAGCGGCAAACATCTGTTCCTGTAATTCCCTGCGATGAATCCGAATACTGCCGCCGGCAATTTCATTTCCATTTAATACCAGGTCATAAGCTCTTGCCCGTACTTTTTGAGGCGCGGACCCCAGCAGCGGGATATCTTCCGGACGGGGTGAGGTAAAGGGATGATGCCGGGCCATATAGCGATTCTCCTGCTCATCAAATTCCAGCAGGGGGAAGTCCACCGTCCAAGACAAAACAGTTTTATTATGATCTATCATATCCAGATCAACAGCAAGTTTCTGGCGCAAAAAGCCCAGCAAAGACTGTGATTTTTCCGGATTGATATCGGCAACAATCAATACAAGAGCGGCGGAATATGCAGATAACAGCTTCTTTAATTCAGCGGTTTCCTGGCCGGAAACAAACTTACTGATTCCTCCCTGCAACTCATTGTCCTGCCATTTGAAATGGGCGACGCCCTGCCCGCCTACCGTGCGGATATATTCATTCACCTGATCAATCTGTTTCCGGCTGTAACCTGATGCCCGGGGAACGATCAATGCCCCGATAAAGCCGTTGTTGTTTATTACATTTTGAAAAACTTTGAAATCGCTTTTTGAAAATAGTTGCGTCAGATTTTGAATTTCCAGCCCGTAACGCAGATCCGGCTTGTCTGTACCATAACTTTCCATTGCTTCCCGGTAACTGAGCTGCGGAAAGGGAAGAGATAAATCCAGACCCGCAATTTCCCGGTAAACCAACTGCATATATTTTTCGATCAGGCTCATTACATCCTGTTCGTCTACAAAAGACATTTCCAGATCGATTTGGGTAAATTCAAGCTGGCGATCCCGCCGTAAATCTTCATCCCGGAAGCAACGGACAATTTGAAAATAACGATCGAATCCGGAAACCATCAGCAACTGCTTATAGGTTTGAGGTGACTGGGGAAGTGCAAAAAATTTACCGGTATGAACCCGTGAAGGCACCAGGAAATCCCGGGCGCCTTCGGGAGTGCTGCGAGTTAAAAAAGGTGTCTCGATTTCCATAAACTGATTTTCAGAAAAAAATTGACGGGTCAACTGGGCCAGCTTATGCCGCAGTAAGAATTTCTGCTGCAAAACCGGCCGCCGCAGGTCCAGAT
>JBAPTX010000095.1:0-7667 GCA_049282375.1 Calditrichia bacterium | reverse complement strand
GTGCACGGATAGTTGCCACCGGCCGCTCCGATTTCCCCAACCAGGTGAACAATTCACTGGGATTCCCCGGAATTTTCCGCGGCACGCTGGATGTAATGGCCCGCACCATTACGGATGAAATGTGTATTGCCGCCGCGCGTGAACTTGCCAAAACGGCAGAGGACAGGGGCCTGGATGAAGAATATCTGATTCCTACCATGGAAGATTGGGAAGTATTCCCGCGTGAAGCGGTTGCCGTTGGTATGATGGCTATTGAACAGGGCGTTGCCCGCCTGAAGATGAGCCGCGAAGAGCTGTACCAGACAGCGGAAACCATTATTAAACGTTCCCGGGAAGAGACCCAGATGTTCATGGAAAAGGGATTTATTGCCCCTCCGCCGGGAATTGAAGACTAACTGCGGCTATGCAGATATTGGTAATAATACCTTCCCGGGAGCAGAAAATTTCCGGGAAGGTTTGAATATTTATCGGGCCATTTATTTGATTTGCAAGCCTTCCCACATTAAATTAAAAAAGGCTATATAACCGGGGAGGGTTATGAAAAATATACTGATTGTTGAGGATGATCAATCCCAGCAGATGCTTTATAAAGAAGAATTCTCGGATCTGGGTTATGAGATCCGTTTAGCCTCCAATGGCGCCGAAGCATTGGGTAAAGTGCAGCAGTTACGCCCTGACCTGGTCATTATGGATATCAGAATGCCCGGAATGAGCGGCCTGGAAACCCTTCGGAAAATGTTGAATGATGATCCCAATGTCCCCATTATAATTAACAGCGCCTACTCCCATTATAAAGATGATTTTATGAGCTGGGCGGCTGAAGCATACGTGGTTAAGTCTGCTGATTTAACGGAATTAAAAAATGCAGTTAAAAAGGTCCTGTCCTGATAAATTTTGAATCTGCTGCATTTCCTTCTCACCTTTACCTGATTAATTAATATCATCAGCAACGGCTGATTTGGCTGATCTTCGATAATCCGTCTATATCCAAAGACTGTTTGGCAGGATTATCCGCTGAAGATGTTCAAGCATGCCAGGAGATTTCGCCGCACCATCGGAATGCCGAATGATTTCAGCGCAGCAGAACCATTTTTTTAGTTTGAACAGTGCCGTCCGCCTTCAGTCGATACAGGTAAATGCCGTTGGCGGCGGGTTTACCGTCATAGCTTTTCCCATTCCATTTCACCCGGTAAAGGCCGGCAGGCTGTTGTTGTTGGACCAGCCTCTTTATTTCCTGTCCAAGCATGTTGTATATGGTCAAAGTGACTTCAGCGGGTGAATTTAGCTGATATGAGATGGTAGTTGCAGGATTGAAAGGATTGGGGAAGTTTTGAAACAGGCGGAAAGATTCCCCCAAAACGCCGGGTTGGCTTCCTTCCGTAATGGGAGTGGCAACCGGTTCATAAACGACGGTAAAATGGCCGCCTGTTCCCGCCGGGAGCGTCAGCAGGCGATTAACGGCATTGTAATAGGGATAAGCTTGATTCTCAAATAATACGCTGCGGATCTTCAACTGATCACTGTGGATTGCCAGCGGCGTCAATCGAATATCACGGTTATACGGCAGTTTCTGAAAATAGTAGTGCAGCGTTACCGGCTGCAAATGAACAAACAGATTTCCATAGAGATAGGTGTAATAAGCAAGTTCTATAGAATGATAGGCACCTTTCCAGGCATTCCCTTTTTCTTCGCTCCAGGCAAAGCCGCCATAGCGGGTTCGGTCGGCATACACCTCTCCAAACTGATGATCCACAAAATACTTCATGAAAAATTGCAGGGTCTGGTCTGCCATATGTAAATAATCCGGTTCATTGGTAATGGCATACAGCATCAGCCCGGCAGTTACCGCCTGTTCCATTTGCCACCAGGCTTTGGTAGTATCCGGATTTCCCCACAGCATCATCTGCCCGGTCTGCCGGTTGAAATCTTTGTAAGGGCCGCCATATTCATGGTCATAACCGAAATTCCATACCTCTTTGAACAGTGAATCTGCAGTCATTAAATAACTGCTATCGGGTTGAATTTGATATATTCTTCCCAGACACCAGGCGGTTTTCAGCACATGGCCCATCAGAGTAAGGGTATTGGAATTATCGTAGTTCCAGTTGGAATCGTAATTTTCCACAAAACCGATAACCTGCCCCGCCATACTTGCCGCCAGATGGTTTTTCATCTCCGAAGCCATTTCCAGCAAACGGGATTTGTCATTCCCATGCGGACCTATCCCGGTGAGGTAAAGGTAGAGCAGGTGGGTGGTTACGGCATCTACGGTGGCATTGAAACTCTTGTTCTTTGCAGAAAGTCCGTCAAAACGGCTTTCATCATAATAGCCTTCCAGGCCCGAACGGTTATCCCAAAAATGATTTTCCAGCCAGGCATATCCTTTCTGCAGCCAATTCCAACTGAGCGTATCGCCGGCAGCCTCGTAAAATGCCATTGGTCCGAGCAAGGCATAGTGCTGGTAAAATGCCGTTTTTGCCGCATAGGGATCGGCAGGATTTCCGGTTCTATCCAGTCTTTCAAACCATCCGCCATAGCTACCGTCCCACCCATGATTATACAAAAACTGCAGAGCGCCTTTCGCCAGATTAAAGTAGGCGGTATCGCCGGTCAGCATAAATGCCCGCACCATTCCATATGCATTGCGGGACTGCGTCATCACATTTTTGTGGTTATAGGAAAGGATGTTGCCGCTGCGGCCGACTTCAGTAAAAAAGCCCCCGAGAGCCGTATCGTAAGTTTGAACCCAAAATTTTGCACAGCTATCGGCATATCCGATAACTTTTTCGGGATGTTGTAAATGCGGCGATGTAAGGTTCTGCTGTGCCGGCAGTTCTATGACAAAACAAAATTGCAGTATGATCAGCAGGTGGTAAATTTTCAATTCCATCCCCATAACAGATTTTTTTTATACGATCAGCCGGGTTCGCATTTAAAAATAATACCCCATCTGCTTTGCCAACCCTTTCTGATACTAACCAGGGTATGGGAGGATTTCAACCTTAAATGCAATTTGCTGCAGATCAGCAGTTCAGATCCGTTTATGCTTCGCTCCGTAATTTGGGCGTTCTCCCCGATATATGACAAATTTGAAAAGAAAGATTACGCACATACCGCCAACTTCCATTTTTTAAATCTCTTGATAATATTATCACCAATTTCTAAATTGATTCAGCAATTGATAATTAAAATGAACACGAACCGGAGAGATAATGATAAAGACCTTTGGGCAGTTGGTTGAAGAAGTAAAGTCAGCCAGCACCAGGCGCATCGCAGTAGCTGTTGCACAGGATGCAGATGTTCTGGAAGCCCTGCAGAAAGCAAAAGAATCGGGGCTGGTCCAACCCATTCTGGCAGGGGATAAGGCCCTTATCGAGAAAATCAGTTCCGAACAGGATATTGATATTGCCGGATTCGAAATTGTGGATGTCCCGGATGAACTGGAAGCCGTGGAAACCGCCGTGCGCTTTGTGCGGGAAAACCGGGCGGAAGTGCTGATGAAGGGGCTTTGTTCCACTGCCACACTGATGAAAGCGGTTTTGAAAAAAGAAAACGGCTTGCGGTTCAGCGGCCTTTTATCCCATTTGGCGCTCTTTGAAATATCGAGTTATCATAAACTGATCCTTATGTCCGATGCCGCTTTAAATATTTTTCCCACTTTGGAAGAGAAAATAGAAATTACCCGAAATGCCATTTCCATTGCAAAGCGGATGGAAATTCAACAGCCGAAGGTGGCTGTGATTGCCGCGGTGGAAAAGGTAAGCCCGGACAAAATGCCAGCCACTACCGATGCAGCCATTATTGCCAAAATGGGCGACCGCGGCCAGATTAAAGGTGCGCTTATTGACGGGCCCCTGGCAGTGGACAATGCATTTTCAGAACATTCCTGCCGGATTAAAGGCATTAAAAGCCCGGTTGGGGGAGATGCGGATATCGCCATTGTCCCTTCCATTGAAGCCGGGAATGTCTTTTATAAATTGTTGAGCTATCTCGCCGGCGCACAAACTGCCGGCATTATTGTCGGGGCCAAGGTTCCCATCGTGCTCACTTCCCGGGCAGATTCCGATGAAACCAAATTTTTATCCATTGCCACAGCAGCGCGTGTCTGCCCTACGGAGGGTTCTGATTGATGAATGAACCTCATATTCTGGTGATTAATCCCGGCTCCACTTCTACAAAAGTCTCCCTTTTTGAGGGGGCTGAAGAACTGTTTACAGAAAATATCCAACATAAGGTGGAAGAGCTGTCCCGTTTTAACCGGGCCTCGGACCAGGACCTGTACCGCATGGAAATTATCATCAACCGGCTGCAGAAGCGCAATGTGGATGCCACCCGCATAAAGGCAATCGTAGGACGCGGCGGGCTGCTAAAACCGATTCCCGGCGGTACTTACCGGGTGAACCAGCAGATGGTGGCCGATTTGCGGCGGGGGATTCAGGGAGATCATCCCAGTAATTGCGGCGGGTTAATTGCCTATTCCATAGCCAAAAATATCGGATGCCATGCCTTTATTGTGGATCCCGTAGTCGTGGACGAACTGCAGGATTTGGCGCGCCTGTCCGGTATGCCACTGATCCGGCGGCGCAGCATTTTTCATGCGCTGAATCAAAAAGCGGTGGCACGGCAGTCTGCCGGTAAACTGGGTAAAAAATACAGCGAAGTGAATGTAATTGTGGCTCATCTCGGCGGCGGTATTACCGTTGGCGCCCACTGTAAAGGGCGTGTCATTGACGTGAATAACGGGCTGGACGGGGACGGGCCCTATTCTCCGGAACGTTCCGGCGGCGTCCCCATCGGGGATCTGGTAAAGGCCTGCTTTTCCGGCGAATATACCTATGCCGAAATGAAAAAACTGATTAAAGGACACGGGGGCGTGGTGGCTTATCTGGGCACCAATGATATGCGCCATGTGGAAGAGGAAGTTACCGAGGGGAATGAGGAATATCGGCTGGTTTTCGAAGGAATTGCTTACCAGGTTGCCAAGGAAATTGCTGCCTGCGCCGCCGTTTTGAATGGGGAAGTGGATGCCATTTGCCTTACCGGGGGTCTGGCTTTTTCCAAAATGATGGTGGACTGGATTGAAGAGCGGGTAAAATGGATTGCACCGCTTCATCTTTTCCCGGGGGAAGAGGAAATGAAAGCACTGGCTCTGGGCGGTTTGCGGGTGCTGGAAGGGGAAGAAGAAGCACAGGAGTATGAATAGATTTGTATAGCAGAATCCGATATTAAATATTTAGCGGGAGGTAAAAATGGAAATCAGGTTATCAGTTCCGGGAATGTCCTGCAATCACTGCAAAATGGCAGTTACCTCAGCCGTGCAGGAAGTGCATGGAGTGGAAAATGTGGAAGTGAATCTGGAAAGTAAAATGGTAAATGTAGCCGGTGATCCGGATGTGGATGAACTGGTTTCTGCCATTGAGAATGCCGGCTATACTGTGGAAGAAGTCGAACAGTAGACTGCACAGCGGTTTATTTCTGTACTAAACAATAGGGACAATTTTTCCGGAAAATTAATATGTCTGCACGCCAGATAATAGAAAATGTATATTCTGTCGGCGCCATTGACTGGCACCGCACCCTTTTCGATGCCCTGATCCCTTTGGCAAGCGGCACCACTTATAATGCTTATTTTATTCGCGGCAGCGAAAAGAATGCGCTGATCGATACGGTAGAATCGGATCATTTTGAAGAATTGTGGGCCAATCTGCAGCAGTTGCGGGTGGACCGAATTGATTATATCATCAGCAATCATGCCGAGCAGGATCATTCCGGCTCATTGCCGCTGGTGCTGCAGAAGTTTCCTGAAGCAAAAATTGTCACCAATAAAAAATGCTGCGATATGCTGCTGGAATTGCTTCCGCTGAAGGATGATGATTTTTTCATTATCAGTGATAACGAGACGCTCTCTTTGGGTGACAAAAACCTGCAGTTCATTTTTGCCCCCTGGGTTCACTGGCCGGAAACAATGTTCACTTATCTGGCGGAGGATCAGGTTCTGTTTTCCTGCGACCTGTTTGGGGCTCACTATGCTTCCAGCCGGCTGTTCGCGGAACCGGCGGAGGTGGTTCTGCGGGAAACCAAACGCTACTATGCCGAAATCATGATGCCGTTTGCCCGCAGCATTACGAAATATCTCGATAAGTTGTCCGGCATGTCACTGCAGATAATTGCCCCCAGCCACGGCCCATTGTGGCGGGAAAGCGGCCGGCTGCTGCAGGAATACGGCAAATGGGTTGCCCCGCAGCCGGAAAATAAAGTGCTTATCATTTATATATCAATGCACGGAAGCACCGAAAAAATTGTTCGACACCTGACCAGCGCATTGATGCAGCGTCAGATATCTGTTCAGCCGTTCAATATGGTCAATGCCGATATCGGAGAGATAGCCCTTGAACTGGTGGATGCGGCCACTGTAGTTTTTGCCTCTCCTGCTGTGCTGCTGGGGCCGCACCCGAATATTGTTTACGCCGCTTATCTTATCAATTCATTAAAACCGAAAACCCGCCAGGTCGGTATTATCGGTTCATTTGGCTGGGGTAATAAACTGGCTGATCAGTTAACGGAAATTCTCTCCAATCTTAAATCTGAATTCCTTTCTGCTATTCTTATAAAAGGGTATCCCGCCAAAGAAGATCTTGCCGCTCTGGATTCCCTGGCGGAACAAATACATATCAATCACCGGGGAATAGCCGGTGTTTAAATAGATAAATATTATTTCTTGTAATTTCTCTGCAGCCGGATTTACCACCGGTTCAAATATTATCAGTAGGAAAGCCGGTATTGTTTTTTACCTGTATTCTTTAAAAGCAGCCTTTCCGGTAAAATCCAACCAGAAGGTAAATTGATAATAAATTTGCAGAGAGGCCGAAAGGGGGAAGTCGATGAAATTTCTGATTTCAACTTTATTAGTTCTGATTATTTTTGCCATCACCGGTTTTTCGCAAAACTGGCTGGCGGGTGATGATGCATTAAATTCCCAGAAATATGAAAATTTTGAAAAGCCGCAGGCTTGCCAGAGTTGTCATAAAAATTTTTACCAGCAGTGGACGCAGGCGATGATGTCGCAGGCTTATACCCATCACTGGGACGAGATTGAATATTTTAAACTGGCCGTTCCTCACGCCGAAAAAGACACAGTTGTGCAAGGGGTAAAAGCCGGCTGTAACGGCTGCCACACACCTATGGCCTTTTTAGCGGGCGACGTGCCGCCGCCAAGGCCCGAAGAAGGCTCCCGTGCAAATGAGTCGGTTTCCTGCGATGTCTGTCATACGATACGCGGCATTGATGGGGATACGCCTTACAATTTTAACTACATTTCCGATCCCGGGCGGGTAAAATATGGAAATAAATCAGGAAAAGAATCTCCGCATCATGATACCCAATATTCGGAGTTTATCACCACCCCGGAATTCTGCGGCACCTGCCACAACGAAAAAAGCCCCTATGGTGTCTGGGTAAAATCGACTCAACTGGAATGGAAGGCGGGACCCTATTCCAAAGAGGGCGTTCGCTGCCAGGACTGCCACATGCCGAAAGCCCCGGGGAAGAATGCGGTGATGGCCCAGGAAGATACGGTGGCTCAGCACCTGTTCCACGGCGCCCATGTTCCGGGCAAACTGAACGGAGCGGTGGAAATCCGCATGAATCCGATTGAACGGGAATTATTA
>JBAPTX010000094.1:0-2661 GCA_049282375.1 Calditrichia bacterium | reverse complement strand
ATCCTTTACTGTTTCCCTGTATTTTCATTGCATATTTTTAATATAATTACAGCTTTGGTTCTTCGGCACTTACTGAATAAGAAGTAAGGCTAATAAGAAAAATCAGATAAAAAGAATAAAAAACTTGACTATTGATAAAAAATTTTTAAAATAAATACAGAAACAGAACAAACATTTCGCATCCTCAAATTGATAAAACATTTGTTCGTTCTGACTTTTCTAAATCAATCCAGTACATAAGTATTGTCTTTACATAGATCGGTTGTCATTTGAAATCGCAGTAATCAGGTCAACTACTTCCCTTGAACTGATATTTAGGGGATTAATCATTCATTGTAAAGCTCTGGAGGATTGATTATGAAGAGGAGAGAATTTATAAGGATTGCGGGGGTAACCGGCGCCGGTGTAGTTCTGGTGCCAGGAAGTATCTTTAAGCAAAAACTGAAAGCAGCACCGGCAGCACCCTTTTTAAGTGATCCGGCAATTCAGCCTAAATTTGTAAATTTTGCCCCCAATGCACTTCATCCGGAATTCAAGTACAACCCTGTTAGTGGAAAAAAATTCTACAGGGTGGGTGCAAGTATGAGAGCGGATCATTACACCGGACTTGTCAACAATGCGGGTATTGCATTAGCTACACCTATCTGGGGATATGGGCAAAACGGTGAAGCAACCTGGCCGGGAAAAACTTTTGAAGTTTTCAAAGAACAGCCGGTTCAGGTGCGCTGGGAAAATAATTTATTTGGGGAAACCCACCTGTTACCGGTGGATACTCATTTGCACTGGGCGTTCAGTCTCCCCGGATGAAAATTACACTATCGGGAATAACGGTGTGCCGATTGTCACTCACCTGCACGGCGGCCACACCCTTTACCTGTATGATGGCAATCCCGAGCAGTTCATTACGCCCGGTTATGAAATTCGCGGACCGCACTGGCGCGGCAAAACTTACCTGTACCAGAATGACCAGAATGCGGGAACGCTGTGGTATCACGATCATGGGCTTGGCATCACCCGGTTAAACGTGTATGCCGGGCTGGCCGGTTTTTATATTCTGCGGGACGAATATGACAGTGGAAAATTCGACAATCCGCTGGACCTTCCCGTTTATCCGTATGAGTTGGCTTATGCGATTCAGGATCGTATGTTTTATGCCGATGGGCGCCTGTTCTACTCCGCATACCCGGGCGATCCGTTTTATGATGACTTTATTACAGATGAAGGAGTTGTGCTGCCCCCAGAGCTGTTTCCGGGGGGTGGGCCCACTGCCCTGGCAGAATTTTTCGGAGATCACATGGTGGTGAATGGAAAAATCTGGCCAAAGGAAGAGGTTGAACCCAGACATTACCGGATGCGTCTGCTCAACGGCACCGACAGCCGCTTTATGGTCATCCAGTTATTTGAAGTGCCTTTAGGGGCAACGGATTTTAATAATTCCACCGGACCGCTGGGATTTAAGGAAATCGGCAGCGATCAGGGAATGGCATCAAGCCCGACTGATGTGGACACGCTGGTATTTGAACCGGGCTCCCGCTATGACATCATCTTTAATTTTGCGTCCAACACCGGCAAACGGATTATCATGAAAAATATTGGCGGTGATGAGCCATTCGGCGGCGATATACCGGGTCCGCAGAACTTTGAGTTTACGGACCGGATCATGGCTTTTGATGTTGTGAAGCCATTAAATACGCTGGTGCCGGATAAGAATCCCTCCGGAATTACATTTGGCCCCAATGTTCCGCAATCACCTGACCGGCTGCGTAAAGTGGCCCTGTTTGAAGGAAACGATGAATTTGGCAGGCTGCAGCCTTTATTGGGTACTGCCGAACCTGCCACTGACCACAACGGAAAGCCGATATACTGGCCGGACACTGAGGAGTACATCAGTGCGGGACTGACGGGGCAAATGGAAGGTTCCATTCCCTGGCACAGCCCGACAACCGAGAATCCTGCGTTAAATTCCACCGAAGAGTGGGAAGTATGGAATGTAACCGGTGATGCGCATCCCATCCATTTGCATCTGGTTCATTTTGAAGTGCTTGGCAGGCAGGAAATTGTCTGGGACAGCCACACTGGCGATGATGAACGGGTCATTCCCAATGATGATTACCAGACGCCGGCAGGTGACGGAACTTATCTGGTGAGCCAGCCGGTAGTGCAGCATAATGGTGCGGTTGGAAGCGGATTCCGGATTATGAACCTGACCTACGGGCCGGCCGTTTCGCTTCCGGATGTCTATGTAGAAAATACGCCGAAGGACATGGTAACTGCTCTTCCCGGCCAGATCACCCGGATCAAAGCCACCTTTGACAAGCCCGGCCGTTATGTCTGGCATTGTCATATTCTAAGCCATGAAGATCATGAAATGATGCGCGTCCTGCATGTGGGCGGCGGTGCACAAAAAGATCAGCAAATTGCCCAAAATACCGCTTCTCTAAAAGCGAATGGTTTTGAACTCAGCCAGAACTATCCCAACCCGTTCAATCCGGAGACCCACATCAGTTTCCGTTTACCATCGGAAGCTGTAGTTGCGTTAACGGTTTTCGATCAATTGGGGCGTGTTGTCAGGCGGCTTGTAAATGACAGGACCTATCCGGCGGGAAATCATTCTATTATCTGGGACGGTAAAAATGACAGGGGAATGCGGGTATCCAGCGG
>JBAPTX010000093.1:0-2725 GCA_049282375.1 Calditrichia bacterium | reverse complement strand
CTGATGGTCTGCTCCGGCTCCAGATTGGCATTTCCGATAATGCCCTGGTTTTCGGTTCCGGTGCCGAGACGAAATTGCGGATTACGGTAAAGCAGCTCAAAATTCGGGATCTGGAAAAAGTGGCCGTAAGAAAAATGGATAATGCCTGTGGCGGTAATGGGAAAGGAAATACCCAGCCGCGGACTGAACTGTGTTTTATTGCCGGCATCTTTGTACCAGTACTCCAGTCTTTCCGCCAAAGTGGTGTTCGGTTCGCCGGCATCCTGAATGCCATTGTTGTTCAGATCGTGGTAGCGGTGTTCGGGCCGGAGCGGGTTAAAAACATTCGGGTCCGCCGGATCTGCCAGCACTTTGGCATCCGGGCGGAAATGGTCCACCCGCACACCGATATTGACGATTAAATCCTCAAACTCCATTTTATCCTGCAGGTAAACGGAGAGTTCAATCGGCTGATGGCTGTACTGACTGTGAAAAGGCGTTATAACCGGCAGAATGGCCGGCTCCATAAAAGGGGAATCTGTTAAACGGTCAAAGGCATCGCCGCGGGAAGGACGCAAAGTAATATCATCAAAAAAGATATCATTGCGCCGGGCTTCAACTCCCCCTTTAACCAGATGCCTTTTATTTATCTGGCTGGTCAAATCAAATTTCAGCAGGGCGGTTTTGGTATCCCGGATGAAATGCTGATTATTGGTGCCGCCGGTTTTAAAATTGTACAACAACTGGTTATCATTAATCCAGGGATGAATGTAACGGGTATCAAAGGGATCTTCATAAACATACTGTTCATAACTCTTACTGTAATAGGAAACTCCCAGATCATAATATACTCTGTTGGAAACTGTATGGGATAATTTAAGAAGATGGGTATAGCCGGTGCGGTAACGGTTAAGGTTGCCGGCAGGATTCAATTTATAATTGCGGTCGTATTCTTCAAAATTTACATCGTCGCGGATAAAACTGTAAAAGGTTTTAATAACGGGGCTGATGTTGTAAATCAATTTGCCCTGCGAATATATTTTTCGGTTCCAGTTCATGGGCACATATTCACCATTACCTACCCCCTGGGCATCACGGAATTTTACAAAATCACCCTCATCGGTATAATAAGCCACATTTTGCGGATTGAAAACACGGCGCCCGTATTGCCAGCCGCCAAAATAAATATAGCGGCCATTCACATAGTAGGATAACTTTTTGGGAACTATGCTTCCGAATATTCCCCCTTCGATATTATAAATATTGGTGGGATCAAAATTATTGGTATTCCAGAAAATATCACTGTTGCCGCTGTAATAATCGCCGGCATAAAGGGTAATATTTCCGCCAAATCTCTCGCTGGGTTCTTTAGTGGTAATATTAACTACCCCGGACATTGCCTGTCCGTATTCAGCATTAAACGCTCCGCTGATAAACTGAAGCTGCTCTACCATATCCTTATTCACTTCCACGATCTGCCCGCCATCATAAGAATCGGTTACCGGCATTCCGTCAATCCAGTAGGCCACTTCGCCGGAACGGCCGCCGCGTACATGCCCGTCCAGATAACCGCCCTGCAGTTCCAGCGCTTCGGAAATTTCAGTAATCGGCAGAGCCTGGATCCGTTCAGCATCAACCGTGGCGGTGGAGGCGGTCAGGTCTTTGGTAACCATCTCGCGGTTTGCCACAACTGTAACCTCTTCCCCGGTTAAAACCTGTTCGCCCATGGGAATCGTCAACTCGGTGGTAAAATCCACATTTACCTTCACATTTTCCATTCTGACATTGGCATAGCCGATATATTGTGCAACAATCGTATAGGTGCCGGGAGGGATATTCAGGATAATAAAGGTGCCGTCCATATCCGTACTGGCGCCCAGTGTAGTGCCTTCCAGAGTGATATTCACCCCGATGAGGGGTTCACCGGAAGCTTTATCTTTTACCACTCCCACAATTTTTCCGGTAGTGCCTGCCCATAGAAAAGACGAAAACAGAAAAAGCAGAATCAATAAAAGACCGTAGCTGATTTGCCTCATAATCCTTCTCCGCAAAGAAGATTTGATAGTGATATTAATTAAGTAAAAACAACAAAATACCTGAGAAGCAAATTGAAGGATATTTATGCGCCACTCAGCACTGAGTGACTAATTTAAATGTTTTTTTTATGTAATCAAGAACTTTTTTGAGAACATATTTACAAGCTCCTGCTTTTGACATTTTTGTATTGCTTTGTTGTTAAAACAGGCTAAATTATTTAGCCGTTACTGACTTTTATCTGAAACAGGAGATTGAGATGAAAAGAACTATACTGTTGCTCGCTTTTGTTCTTATTAGCTGGCAGGGCCTGCACGCACAGCTCAGGGAAAATCTCTCGGCTTATGTCGGTGCCGGGGCATCACAGCCGGTGGAATCTTATCTGCTGAACAATTTTCTGGTGGAAAATCAGTTAGCGCCTGCGGATGCCGAAAACTTTAACAACTACTGGAATATGGGTGTTAATATCGGCGCCGGCCTTGAATATCATCTCAATTCCTATCTCTCCTTGCAGGCAAATTTCAATTATACAGCATTCACTTTTAATGACAATGAACTGGCTGCTTTTGTGAAGGGGCTGGTGCCGTTTCAAATTGTAGAATTTGATGTAAACCGCGGAAATGTTGACCTGTATAATGTCTGGTTAAGCGCCAGACTGGAAGTGCCATTAGGCATTATATCCCCTTACGTTTCCGGCGGCGGGGGGTATATC
>JBAPTX010000092.1:0-2907 GCA_049282375.1 Calditrichia bacterium | reverse complement strand
CCCATATACGGATTCCGGCAACAGCCCAATATCGAAGCCGGTTTCCATAAGCCGCAGATCTGCATTGTCATGGCGGAGAAGCAGGCGGAACTCTGCGCGGGAAGTAAACATCCGGTAAGGTTCCAGTATGGTTTTGTTGATTAAATCATCAATTAAAACACCGATATAAGCAGCGGAGCGCTCCAAAATGAGCGGCGCTTTCCCCTTCAATTTCAATGCGGCATTTACGCCGGCGATCAGCCCTTGAGCCGCTGCTTCCTCATAACCGGAGGTGCCGTTAATCTGTCCGGCAAAATACAGACCCTGCACTTCCTGTGTTTCAAGGGAGTGGTTTAACTGATATGAGGGAAAAAAATCATACTCAACCGCATATCCCAAACGTAAAATCTGAGCGTTTTCCAGCCCAGGTACGGCCCGGAGCGCGGTGGTCTGCACATCCTCCGGGAGGCTGCTGGAAAAGCCATTAACGTATATTTCCGGATTATCAAACCCTTCGGGCTCAAGGAAGAGTTGGTGCCTTTCTTTATCGGCAAAACGAACAACTTTATCTTCAATGGACGGGCAGTAACGAGGCCCCATGCCGCTGATCATTCCGCTGTATAAAGGAGAGCGGTCCAGCCCGGCCTGCAATATGGCATGAGATTCTGCATTGGTGTAGGTGATGTAGCAGCTTAACTGCCGGGGGTTAAGGGCTTTTGTTTGAAATGAAAAAGGAGTGGGCGGATTGTCTGGTTTTTGCTCTTCTAACTTGCTGTAGTTGATAGAATCCCGGTGAATCCGGGGAGGGGTTCCGGTTTTTAAGCGTCCGGAGCGAAAACCCATACTGCGCAGTAATTCGGTAAGTTGTGTAGCAGGCATTTCACCGGCGCGTCCGCTGGAAACTGAATTTAATCCAATAAAAATCTTTCCATTTAAAAATGTGCCGCAGGTTAGAATTACTGCCTGGCAGGGGATAATCCCGCCATCGGCCAGAACTGCGCCGGTGACCTTATGAGATTTGGTTTGCAGGCCGGACACAGCGCCTTCGATGACTTTAAGATTCGGCTGCCTGCTGATCGCTTCCTGTGCCGCTTTTGCGTAGGCTTGCCGGTCTGCTTGTGCGCGCGGGGACCAGACAGCAGGTCCTTTCGAGCGGTTTAGTATTTTAAAGTGAATGCCGACCCGGTCAATCAGGCGTGCCATTTCCCCGCCAAGAGCGTCTATTTCCCGGACCAGATGACCTTTCGCCAGTCCGCCAATCGCGGGGTTACAGGACATTTTCCCAATGGTGTGCTTGTTCATGGTTACTAAAGCAGTGGGTAAACCAAGCCGTGCAGCAGCAAGGGCGGCTTCGATGCCGGCGTGACCTCCGCCGGCAACAACAATATCATAGTTTGTTTTCAAATTTTTCTGCTCTGTTTCACGTGAAACACTATTTGCCGATACAGAATGATGAGAATATTTGATTTAAAATATGTTCCGGCGTGGTTTCACCGGTAACTTCTCCCAGATAATCGAGACAACTCCTTAATTCAGCGGCTAAAATAACCTCATCAAACTTGTTGGTTAGTCCGCTGATAAATTGGGTCAGAGAATCGCGTGCCTTTTCCAGTGCACTGCGTTGCCGTAAGCTGCTGATTAGAATTTCCTCGGGATCTCCTTCAGTTTCTTTCAGCAATTCATTTTTTATACATTGTTTTAATTCTGATAATTCTCTTTTCTTAGTTGCCGAAATCTCCACTACCGGATATCCGAGTTTCCGCAAAGTAAGTTTTGTGGAGGTTTCCAGACCCAAATCAATTTTGTTCAAAACAACCACAACAGAGGTTTGTTCCGGCATTTCCTTCAATTGCTTAATGAGCCGCTGATCATCCGCATCCAACGGAGAATGAGCTTCAAACAAAGCCAGAATTATCCGTGCGCTGCCGGCCTGTTCCAGCGTCCGGTACACTCCGGCCTCTTCTACGGGATCAAGCGTTTCGCGCACGCCGGCAGTATCGACTGCCTGGACAGGAATGCCTTCAACTTCGATTTCTTCGGTGAGATAGTCCCGGGTTGTTCCGGGAATATGGCTGACAATTGCTCTCTCTTTTCTGAGGAAAAGGTTAAGTAAGCTGGACTTGCCCACATTTGGTTTACCAGCCAATACCATTTTGGCTCCCTGTTGCAGCAAAGCGCCGTAATGATAGCTTGAAATTAGCAAGTCCAATTCATCTACAACGAGCTCAGCTTTTTCTCTTAAAGTTTCGGGCTCATAAATCTGAGCATCATCTTCATTAAAATCCAGGCTGATTTCGATAAAAGAAGCCAGTTCCAGGACGTCATTGCGGACAGCTTGTATTTTGCCGGAAAGTCCGCCTTCCAGTTGCCGCAAAGATTGCTGCAGACTTTGATTAGTCTTGGCTTCTATTACTTTTACTACGGCTTCCGCCTGAGATAAATCCAATTTATTGTTGAAAAAAGCCCGTTCTGTAAACTCACCCGGCCGGGCCATTCGTGCTCCCATGTTTATTCCCTCATCTATAATTTTTTCAATAATGAGGGGATTGCAGTGACAGAAAATTTCCACCAGATCTTCTCCGGTGTAGCTGTGCGGTTTTTTATAAAATATACATATCACCCGGTCAACCAATTCACCAGTCGTTGGGTGATGGATTTCCCCGTATATGGCCTGCCGCGGCTTTGTTTCAAGAATAGCGGGAGTAAAAATTTGGTTTACAATGGATAGGCAGTCTGTTCCGCTAAAGCGAACCACGGCAATAGCACCCTTGCCCACAGGAGAGGACAGTGCCACAATGGTTTGCTCATTATTAAGGAAGTTCACGAATGAAATACCACCGGGTCAGCGCTTTTTAGACCGTCCCTTATTACTTTTAACAGTTGCCAGAGCTGGTTCAACCTGATCATCCGGATGCATTTTTTTACGAA
>JBAPTX010000091.1:0-4989 GCA_049282375.1 Calditrichia bacterium | reverse complement strand
CGCTTCCATCCTGTAAAACAGGCAGATAAATTTTAAATGTAGTGCCGATTCCCACTTCACTGTAAACCGTGATATATCCGCCGTTTTGTTTCACGATGCCGTAAACGGTAGAAAGGCCCAGGCCCGTACCCTGGCCTTTAGGCTTGGTGGTAAAAAAGGGTTCAAAGATGAGCTTCAGGTTTTCACGGCTGATGCCGCTGCCCGAATCGGAAAGGGATATTTCCACATGAGGCCCCTTTCGGGAGCCAACATGGGCACTTACAAAAGCATCGTCCAGATTTACAGTGCGGGTTTCAATAATCAGTCTGCCGCCGGTGGGCATGGCGTCGCGGGCATTTACCGCCATGTTCATCATAATTTGATCCACCTGACCCGGATCCATCTTTACCGGCTTTAAACCGGGCGCCAGCCGGGTTTTCAACTCAACATCTTCACCGATAAGCCGGGCCAGCATTTTAGTCATATTCCGGATGATGTCATTAATTTGCAGGGCCTGGGGAATAATGATCTGTTTACGGCTGAATGCCAGCAACTGGCTGGTTAAACCGGAAGCCCGCTGTCCGGCGCTGTGTATCATTTCTATTTTCTTAATTGCATCATCATTATTATTCAAGGAATTGATCAAGAGAGAGCTATAGCCGTTAATTACGGTAAGCAGATTATTAAAATCATGAGCGACACCACCGGCAAGCCTGCCCACTGCTTCCATTTTCTGTGCCTGATTTAACTGTTGCTCCAGTTTTTTCCGGTCTGTTATATCCCGGATGGTGGTTACAAACCCCTTCGGATTATTTTGAGCATCTTTCAATACTGCCGCATTGATTTCTCCGGTAAAAACAGCGCCGTTTTTTTGTAAAAATTCATATTCTTCAGGAGGCTGTATGCCGTTTTGCAGCGTTTTCTGCAAAAACCGGCTGAATTTTACTCTGCTGTCCGGGGTCATAAAACTGAAAATATTTTGCTGCAGGGCTTCGGCATGGCTGTCCACCCACTGCTGCTCCACAATTCTTTCCGATACTTCAATGAAATTACCGGCCATATCAGTGATGGCTATAGCATCCGGTGAAGTTTTCATGAGGTTCTTGTACATCTCGGTCGTGTTGTATAAATCCTCTTCCACAGCTTTTTTCTGCTGTGCCGCCCCGATTATGTTGGCAGCCGTTTGCAGGGCTTTTATTTCGGCATCATTCCATTCCCACTCACTGTCACATTTATCAAATCCCATAAATCCCCACCAGATATTTCCGCTGAAAATAGGGGTCAACACCAGAGAACAGATACCCTGCGGCTGCAGAATCTTCTTTTCATTATCCGGCAAGTTGCACACATGCCCGGCAATCAATTCGCCTTTCTGAAATGAGAGCCGCCAGCGTTTAAACCCGGTCAGATCATAGGGGACATTCTGAAGATCGGGATTGTCAATCTGCCGGGGGATGCCCGGCGCGCACCATTCGTGAACCTGGCTGCAGACCAGATCGCCGTTTTCGGCAACGCTGTTTTTAAAAATATAAACCCGGCTGACACCGGAAGCTTCACCCAACTGTTTCAAAATGAAAGGCAGATTCTCATCCCAGTCCCCGGCATTTAAAAAACGTTCACCTGCAAAGCTGACGGCCTCCAAAATGGCGTCCCGGCGCTGCAGACCGTCCAATGCCAGTTTCCTTTCGGTAATATCGCTGAAGGTAGTAAATACCTGATATGGACGATCCTGCCCTTCTATAAACTGGGGAATGGCACTGATGTTTATCCAGACGTGCCGCTGCCGCCGCTTATTATATATTCTCAGTATTCTATTTTTAACAACCCTGCCGCTGTTAATTGCCAGGGTAAAAGGGTGCTGCTCAATCGGTAATTCACTTCCATCCTGATTAAAAGCCTGCCAGTATGCCCGGTTTTGGAATTCAGATTGTTCGATTCCCAGAATCTCCAGGGCTGCGGGATTGGCTGAGATAATGTCCCCGGTTTCATCGTGATATACAATTCCTTCTGCCATACTTTCATACAGACTGCGGTAAGTATGCTCAGACAGGCGCAGGGCTTCTGCGGTTCTGACATTTTCATAGGCGTTCAGATATACTTCACTCATCAGGCGCAGCAACGAAACTTCTTCATTGCTCCATGTTTTGTTTTTTGTAACCGCATCGAATCCCATAAACCCGATCAGGTTATCCCCAAGATACAATGGCACCACCAGCAGGGATTGAATTTTCTGTTTCTGCAAGATCTTTTTTTCCGCCTTCTGCGCTTCGCCCAGACTTGCAACAGAATTGATGCGGATTATTTTTCGGCTGCGAAGTTGAGCCGTCCACCAGGGATAATTTGCGGTGGACAGGTTCTGCAGATCGTCCTGCTGGGCGGGAATGCCCGCTGCACACCATTCCAGAATATTGCTCATCATTTTATAATCAGGTGAATATTCAAATATATAAATCCTGTCAAAATCGCCCAGTTTACCGATTCGGTCAAATCCTTCCAGCAGCACCTTTCTGAATTCTTTTTTATTGCGAAGGCTGATAAAGCGGGAAGAAATTTCCGAAATAATCTGTTCCATGCTTAACCGGTACAGCATGGCTTCTTCCGCTTTTCTGGTTTCGGAAATGTCCAGTATGGTGCCGATGATGATCTGCTGCCCTTTATAGGTAACTACCCGTCCCAGCGCTTCCATAAAAAGGATGGTTCCGTCCTTGCGGATTCCTCTCAACCGGAAGCGGGAATATTCGACCTCTC
The DNA here is from genome assembly GCA_049282375.1 of Calditrichia bacterium. Taxonomy (GTDB): domain Bacteria; phylum Calditrichota; class Calditrichia; order RBG-13-44-9; family RBG-13-44-9; genus JBAPTX01. The sequence continues at coordinate 2,262 of JBAPTX010000091.1, read as the reverse complement.
CCTGAAGCCGTTTTTGTTTGTGTAATTTATAAAGGGGCTGATCATCCGGGTGGATCAACTCCCGGGTGGTCAGATGATTATTAATTTCTTCCCGGGTATATCCGAATGCCTGGGCAAAGGCGGGATTCACATAAATAAAAACATCATCCTTCAAGATATAAACACCCGCCAGGGAAGACTCCGTCATCAGGCGGAATCGGCTTTCGCTGTCGGCAAGTTCTTCCTGGTATTTCAAGCGGTCGGTTATATCTTCAATAACAGATAAGTGGATTCCGGGTAAAATATTGGCCACTGCCTGAAATTCGGTATGCAGGTACTCGCCATTTTTTTTCAACATGCGGAAGCTCCCCAATTGCCTGCCGGTCTCAAGATATTCAGTCCAAAGGGACTGCAATTTATCTCTGTCCGGTGGGGGAGTTAAGTCAGCGATGGAAAGCTGCAGTATTTCTTCCCGTGTGTAGCCCAGCATCTGGCAGGCGGCCGGATTAACATCTACATATTTGGCCTCATCATCTGCCAGCAGAATTCCATTCATTACATTGTCAAAGATGGCTTTAAACTGTTCCTGTTTGGTTTTAAGTGAATTCTGGGCCAGTTCCTTTTCCGTTATATCCACCGCCACACCAATAAGACCGGTCAGGCTGCCCTGCGAATTCCGTTGTGGCTGCAGGTGGGACTGGAAAATCCGGCCGAAAACCGTTCCTTTCCAGGTTACTTCTTTACCCTTCAATGCTTCACGAACAGATTCCAGCCCGGAGGGTACATCCCCATGCAAATCGAAAACATTTTTACCGACGAACTCATCGCCGCGGTAGGGGAAATGTTTTAAGGCACCGCCGCTGCAATAGGTATAAATTCCCTCGGTATTAATGCCGAAAAACAGAACGGGCGAATTCTCCACCAGTGTCTGCAATTTTTGTTTACTGTCTTCCAGATTGTTAAACAGTTTCTTATACTCGGTAACATCCCGCGCAATTATTGATATGCCGATAACTTCCGAGTGATGGCGGATTGCTGAAAGGGAAATCTGAACAGTTATTTTTGTCCCGTCTTTCCGGCGGCGCAGGGTTTCAAGGGATTCCAGGTTTTCACCGGAGGTGACGCGGTAAATCAGTTGCGGGATCTCGCCGGTTTTTTCCGGCGGGAAGATCAAAGCAATGGACCTGCCCAGCGCCTCTTCCCGGGTATAGCCGTAAATTCTTTCCGCTGCACGGTTCCAGCTTGTAATAATTCCATTTAAATCTTTGCTGATAATGGCATCGTTTGATGAATGGATCAGAGATGAATAATATTGATTTTCACGGCGTGTTTTCTCCCGCAGCAGATAATCCCCGATATTTCTCCCGAGCGTATCCAGCAGATAGCGTTCTTCTTTTAAAAAGGGTCCCTCATCCTGGACAGGCCTGGAATCAAGGTAAAAGACCTCCACCTCACCAAACCGGAGACCATTGCTTTCCAGTGAACCGGACATATGCCACGGTGATTCCATGAAGTTATTACTGCAGTATTCACCGTAGCCGCTTCGAATACGGCAAACAGTAACCTCCGGATATTGCCAGGAACGGCAGATGATTTCCAGAATTTGTTGAAAAACTTCTTCTGCAGAAATGCGGGGATCATTCAAAATGCGGGAAACAGAATAAAGGCAATTCAGTTCTTTCAGTCGCTCTTTGAAAAAATATTTTGTTTTTGCCAGATCGTTGCGGACAGCCTGCAATTCACCGATATTTCGTAAAATCCCCTCCTGTCCGGTTGTTTTGCCCTCAGGCGTTTTCGATAACCGGAAAGCAGCCATAACCGGCAATACAGTGCCGTCTTTTCTCTGCAGGTTCAGTTCATAATTTGCAATGAAGCCTTTTTCTTCCAGTTCTGCCTGCAATAAAGTAAATTTCTGCGGCTCGGGACGGAACAATTCAACCCAGGATTTTCCGATTGCCTCCTGGTTTGAATATTCAAACATTCGTTTTATTCCTGCTGAAACTTGTGTGATAATTCCGCCGCTGTCTGTGTGGAGAAAGACATCATCAAGACTATCCAGCAGGGGGCTGAAACTTTGGACCTGATCACATGCTTCAGCAAGGAACGGCAGTGAACATTTTGTTTGTGAAGCAGCCAGAGGCAGACTTAATAAATTTTGGACAAGCGCCGGCAGTCCGGAAATTTCATCGCGGGTAATAAAATGGCTGTAGCTGTTATAGCGGTTTGCCAGCAGCTTTTTCATTTCGGCAGTATCCACAATAATGATCAGAGGTATTTTCCTGG
>JBAPTX010000090.1:0-1661 GCA_049282375.1 Calditrichia bacterium | reverse complement strand
GCCCTGAATGCCGCCGGTTTGGAGATGATCCTGCAACGAGATCTGACCGACCGGGTGCAGAAACCTTCTGAAGCTGCTCTGCAAAATAGATTGCAGTCGTTACAGCGTTTGCGAAAAATCCTGCCTTATCAGGGGATAAAGGTTATTCTGGATGCATTCATCGGGGGTATTGCTCTGCAGCTATTATACGTCAGCAACCTGCTCCGCTACAAGATGATGGTGAGCCAGAGGCACAGATGAAAATTGAGCCGGTTTTGTTCCGGTTAAAAGCAGCCCTCCCTGAAGCACGCTCCATTTTAGTGCCCGTCCGGTAAACTGGGCCACTTTACAAAAAACATTGGCTGTCCGGGTCATATCGCCGCTGGGTATAAACCGCCAGTAGCGGATTTCCGGTAAAAACCCCGCCCTTTGCAGTAAATCGCGTCCCTCCCTTTTCCCGATAAAGCGGTCGGTGGAAAGATGGCGTGTGGCGTACTTCAGCAATCCGGCAAGCTTAGAATACCAGATAAAATCAGCATTGGGAGTCAGGATCAGCAGCCGGCCGCCGGGTTTCAGCACCCGGAAGGCCTGTTTTAGAACCGCCGGCTGATCAGGGATGTGCTCCAGCGCTCCGGTGCAGATACAGACATCGAAATAAGCATCATACAGATCTTCCATTACTTCTGCCCGGTTCACCAGCAGCCGGATTTTTCCGGAATGGGGAGAATGGCGGAACTGCTGGCGGGCAATCCTGATCATCTCCGGCGAAATATCAATTCCGGTGCCTTCTTTGATAAATGGCGCCAGAGGCAGCAAATGGGTGCCGGGTCCGCAGCCGATATCCAGCAGCCGCATTTCTGAATTAAATGCACCTGCTTCCCGGAGCAGTTTCAGCCGGTAGTTTAACAAACGGTCAGCATTGCCATGCTGTTCGCTGTAATGCATTGCCAGTCTGTTGAAGTGTACCAGAATATCCTCTGTACCGTTGATGTTCCGGGTGTGCAGTCTGGGTGTCATAATCCTATTTGGTTATTATTGAAAGGGGAACCCCCCGGGGACGGTATTGCACATTTGCAACAGGGACCTGTTTCCCGTAAGTGTTTTTTAATGCAACAACCAGGAGTGAATAGATCCCCTCGTGGTTCATGTAATTTTTTTGATGCTGCGATGGATACATCCCTTTTTGGAACCCCCGGGAAAGCAGCGGATTCAGGAATTCCGGATTATCTGATATGATGTGAATCGGTGTATAAAAAACATCTTTGGCTTCATTAAAAAAGGGCGGCTGGTGGTCTCCCACTAAAATGAAAACGGAATTGCTGCGCCCGTGATCTTTAATATAACGACGGATTACCCGGATTTCATATTCAATATGGGTAAAATAATCCTGAATAGTTAAACCGCTGCCCTCCGGCTGCCCAAACCGCTGCCGGTAAGTATCGTGCAGTTCAGCAGATAAATTATCATCCGCAGAAACTCCGCCATATTCGGGCGATAAACGGTGCCAGTCTGTTTCCAGCGGCGGTACGCTGTTCCAGGGTGCATGGGAACTCAGGGTTATAAAAAACAGGAATACCGGCCTGCGTAACTGCGAAAGGTATCGGGTGAATGTATAGTTTAAACTGTACTGGTCCGGGACATGCCGGAAACCGAAACGGGGGCCGGCAAAATCCAGATCTTCA
>JBAPTX010000089.1:0-6397 GCA_049282375.1 Calditrichia bacterium | reverse complement strand
GCTCTGGCGCTGGCAAATTTTACGGAAGTTGAAATGGTATCGGCCGGCCTTTTTAAAAATGTGGGAATGGACCTTTACCGGGCAGGGGCCAAATATCAAATCAGCCTTTCGGTTTATCAAATAGAATATATTGATACCGGCGGCGAACCCCAGGCGCACTTAAGCTTAAAGCTGAGTTTTATGGAATCACTTACCAGGGTAACTCTTGTTCAGCGAACCTTTAATAAACGAGTGCCCCTGGAAAAAAGGGATCTGAATTTGTTCTCGGTGAAGATCAGTGAACTGCTGCACCAGGAGTTATCCGCTTTTGCAGGACAAATTGAAACCTGGCTGCGTGATAATGAGGAAATTAGTGAATGACGCCTCAGCCTGCCTATAAAGATAATCAGCTCAAATGGGATTTTAAGGAGGATACCCTGCAGTTTGAAGGGTATCTGACCCTGCCGCTTCTCGACCGGAATTATGAGGATATAGATTCCATCATAAAGGAGTACAACGGCAGTCATCTGCATGTGAATTTGAACGGGCTGAAAAGAATCGACAGTGCTGGTGTGGCATATTTAAACAGTATCCGGCGGAATATGGAAGAGCAGGGGCGGAAGTTGTCTCTGGAAGAAGTGCCGGAAGAAATAAATGCCACTATGGAAGTTTTTACGCTGGAAAAGGAATCGGTTGAGCTGAAGCAGGACCGGCCGAATATCATATTCCGTATCGGCCGGAAAAGCCGACGTTTTCTTGTGGAAGATATTCCGGAGTTTATCCACCTGCTGGCCGATACCCTTTACTGGTCTGTGACGGATACGGTTATTCATAAGCATCGCCGTAAAGGCGAATTTATAAACCAGACTGTATTGATCGGGGCAAATGCCATACCCATTATTGCCCTTATTTCCTATCTCATTGGCCTGGTTTTGGTACTGCAGTCGGCCGCCCAGCTAAGGCAGTTCGGGGCAAATATTTTTGTAGCGGACCTGATCGTCATCAGCATGACCCGTGAAATGGGACCGCTGCTTACGGCCATTATGCTGGCAGGCCGGAGCGGTTCTGCCATTGCTTCCGAAATCGGAACTATGATGGTTACCGAAGAAGTGGATGCGCTCCGCACAATGGCATTGAATCCGGTACGGTATCTGGTCATACCCAAAATGCATGCAATGATTTTTTCTCTTCCCCTTTTAACCATGATCGCTAATTTGGTGGGTATTCTCGGCGGTGTTACAATTGCTTACCTGTATCTGGATATTAATCCCTTTGTATTTTATAACCGCATGTCAGATGCCCTGATTTTTAGGGATTTACTGACCGGTTTAATAAAAAGTCTGGTATTTGCCGGAATTATTGTGGTAACGGCAAGTTACTACGGGTTTCGTGTTGAAGGCGGTTCAGAAGGTGTCGGACGCATTACCACCGCTTCGGTGGTCACTTCAATCTTTCTTGTGATTCTGGCAGATAGCATGCTGGGCCTGCTATTCTATTTTGAGTAAAGAAATGACAACAGACAAAGACAATCCCCAACCCATCATCGAAGTTGATAAACTGACTGTAGAATATGATGGTCGTGAAGTACTTAAGGAAGTCAGTTTTAAGATGTTCCCGGAAGAGATAACGGTCATATTGGGAAAAAGCGGGTGTGGCAAAACAACCGTATTAAAGCATATTGTCGGCCTGCAGCCGGTTAATAAAGGTCAGATCCGAATAATGGGACAGGATATCCGCAAAGTTAATGAAGAAGAAATGGAGGAGCTGGCGCTGAAAATGGGAGTGCTCTTCCAAAACGGTGCGCTTCTGAATTCATTAACCGTCAGGGAGAATGTAGCCATTCCCCTGGAACAGCATACCGGTTTTCCTGAAGATCTGGTTGATGTTATTGTCCGTAAAAAGCTGCAACTGGTTGGGTTAATTCAGGCTTTGTTTCAATATCCGTCCCAATTGTCCGGGGGAATGCGTAAGAGGGCTTCCCTGGCGCGTGCGCTGGCATTAGATCCGCCTCTGCTTTTTGCCGATGAACCTTCCGCCGGTCTGGATCCGGTTACCCTGAATGCCCTGGATCATCTGCTGCTTGAATTCAAATCCAAATTGGGAATTACTATTTTACTGGTGACCCATGAGATACCAAGCGTTATCCGTTTAGCTGACCGCATGGTTTTTTTGGAAGAAGGCAAAGTGCTGTTTGAAGGCAGTCTGGAAGATGGACAAAATGCGGGGATTGAACAGATTGACGACTTCTTCAAAGAGGGGATGCCCTCTTAGGGAGCCGCCGGTTGCACCTGAGTTTCGGCAGTACTCCGAGTTCTATTTTAAGCTTATGATTTTAAATTTCCCATCCTCCGGAAATACTCCCAAATATGGAAGATTGTGGGACACACATAATTTTCACCTGCTTGGCTGTTCATCATTATTGTGATTAAATTTCCTAATAAAGCGGCAAAATTTTACCGGCAGTTCCGAATCCAGCACTCGCCCTGAGTAAAGCACAGAAGAACCGGGATAATTATTGGAATATGCCATTTCAATATCCTGTAATAGTTTTTTAATGGTGAAAACACAGACACTCTACGCCGAAAAAGTATGCAGAATTTCAAAGCAGAAGATGCCCCAATAGAACGGCAGTGTCAAAAATCCCGCAAAATCTGAACCTGCAACTATTCTAAATATATGGCATGGTAGTTGTAGATTTACAGATGAAGATGATCGGGAAATTAAAAAATGTTATCACCCAAAGATTTATCGAAACGCATCCTTGAATTTCAAAAAGTAAAAAGCAGTGAATTACACCGTCAGGTAAGTCTTTCGGAAGCAGTAGCACTTTTCTTTTCCCAACCTATTCACAACACTGTTCAACAGGTAAAAAAAGTCAGGAAGATAAGCTGGTTATTAAGAATTAAGTGAGGAGGAATTCGTGGGAAAAACTGTTAATTATCAGGAACAGCAGTTACAGGCAATTCAAAATTTTTACAAAAATATTGCCCGGGAGAATCAGAAAGACCTGCCCATCCGGGAAGCCATAGTCCGCTGGTTTACGGAAGGGTATGCCGAAACTTTCCGGATGAATTATCTGCAGCAAAGATCCATTCCTCTGCAGGGTTGAGTATCAAACGGTTAGTGTTTCCAAAGGGTATTTAGACTATTTATTCCTTTATACCCATAAACTGCACAATGAGTTGACGGGAACGCGGCCGGTTGTCAAAATCAATGAAAATGACCTGCTGCCAGATACCCAGCAATAAGCGTCTGTCTTGAAAGGGAATGGCAAGGGATGGTTTTATAAGGGATGCTCTCAGGTGAGCGTAGCCGTTGCCATCCTGCCAGGTTACATCGTGTTGATAAGTTCGGTTTTGTGGAATAATGCTGTCCAGAAATTCCGGAAAATCTTTTAACAGTCCGGGTTCGTACTCAATGGTTGTGATTCCGCCGGTACTGCCAGGCACGAAAACCGTCAGTTGACCCTCTGTGAAACCACTCTGTTCCAATTTTTTATTTAACACACCGGTTATATCAATAATCTGATTGTGGCCCTCTGTATCCAGCATCAGTTCATCTGTGGAAATGTGCATTAATGGCCTTTCCGCGCTATAACTTTCATCATATCATGAGAAGTTGAAGTGGGCAGGTCCTGTGCGGTTACTGTGATATTCCGGTTTGATATTTCTTTAAGCGCCTGAACCTCTGCAGGTGTGAGAAAAACGTACGATAAATACTCTCTTCTGCCCGGCTTGTAATGAATTCCCCCTACAATTACTTTTTTTATATCTGTTTTATGGTCCAGAAGCTCCTGCAGAACTTCGATTGACTCCAAGATCACCATTGTGAAATTTTTTGGAGAGTTCCAGCTAGACGCCTGCTGAGCTGTTTCCCCAACAGTGAGAACCTCTGCCTGTATAGTGGGCGGAACCGCCATCAGCAGCAATTCCCTGTCCCATTCATTCCCTGCAATACTGTTGTCACAAACGACCAGATGACGGATTGGCAGTTGACTGCACCAGCCTACCACTACCTGCCCATGAATAAAGCGGTCGTCAATTCGCCAAATGACGGTTTCACTCACTGCAAGACTCCCGTTTTCTGCCTTTCGAATGGAGTTAATTAAGTTCACTTAAAAAAGGAAAATCTGTTCGCCGGACAACAGCCTGCCGGGAAATTAGAAATTGCTATAGGAAAGGTTATTTTTTTGATTTCAATTTTTATCATTTGCAACCGGTAAGGTAAAATGAACGGAAAGGCCGCCCATTTTATTATTCTCCGCCCAGATTTTTCCTTTATGAGCTTTAACAATAATCTTGCTGATATAAAGCCCAAGCCCATGTCCCTTTTGCCATTTATTGCCATTCCGCACACGATAAAATTTATCAAATAAATTGTTCAACTGGTTTTCTTTAACCCCTTGCCCATTGTCGGCAACAGATATCTGGACAAACTGATGATCATTCTGTTTTGCGGAAATGCGGATTTCTGAGTTTTCCGGTGAATACTTGATCGCATTGTTCAATAAATTGGTTAAAACCCGCTGGACCTGATAATCGTCTCCAAATATTTTTTTTAAGGCGGGATCCACTTCCTTACGGATCTTAATATTTTTGTGGTCGGCTTTTATCCAGATATTTACCAGAACGGATTCCAGAATTTCCGAAAAACTGAAAGGCTGTCCTTCAATGATCAGTGTGCTTTGTTCTCCTCTGAAAACCTCATTTAAATCTTCCATCATATCCAGTGTTGCGTCACCCAGTTCCATTGCTTTTTCCAGCATGTTCTTCTGACCTTCGTTCAACATTCCGAAAGTATTGTTTAACAGTAATTCCATATAACCAATTAAACTGTTTAAGGGAGAGCGGACATCATGAAGGAGCATGCTTGCCAATTCTATCTGAGCTTGATCCCGGCGGAGAACGCGCTGTGCATTATCCAGAAAAGTTGGCAGGTTAATGTTCTCCTGACTGTTATTCAGTGTAAATATTAAAAATGGGATTTTGATTGATTTTGTTGCATCCTTGCCAATATTTAAAACAAAAAATTGGGAAGAACCTTCCGAAAAACTTGTATTAAACTTATCGAAAGGGAAATTGCCCTGGCGGTTATCCGTTATATAGCAGCTTGCCCTGGGCGGCATTGTCATACTTATAAAATTTTCAAATGAGAGGGAATTTTTAATCTGATAATCATACCCTTCCATTAAGGTGCTGAAGTGATTTATAAATTCCGCCGAATCAGAAATGATGACAGCGTTGTTAATTTTTGACATGTATTACTTTCCTTTAAATACCGGATCCCTTTTTTCCAGAAATGCGGTGGTTCCTTCTTTCATATCTTCGCTGGCGCATAAATTTCCGAATAATTCCGCTTCCAGATTTAAACCGGCCTCCAGGTTCATATCCGAACCCTCGGTAACTGCAGATAGAATGTTCTGCACAGCCAGGGGCGCTTTTCCAGTCAGGATTGCCGCCAATGCAAGCGCCCGCTCCATTACCTTATCATGAGGTACAACTTCATTAACAAGCCCAATTTTTAATGCTGTTTCTGCATTAATGGAATTTCCCGTCAATAACAGGTAGAGCGCCCGGGTATTCCCCACCAGCCTCGGCAGCCGCTGCGTTCCGCCGTAGCCGGGGATAATTCCCAGATTAATCTCCGGCTGTCCAAAAACGGCTTTTTCACTGGCAATCCTTAAATGGCATGCCATTGCCAGTTCCATTCCGCCGCCCAGAGCATATCCGTTTACGGCTGCAATAACAGGTTTTTGCATTTTTTCAATATACCGGAAAACCTTTTGCCCGCGCAGAGCAAAAATGCGGCCTGAAATATCATCATGACGGGTAATCTCGCCGATATCCGCACCCGCTACAAAAGCCTTCTCACCACTGCCGGAGATCACGATTACCGCCACCTCATTATCAGATTTAAGCTGTTTCAGAAGATGGAAGAGTTGTGTGATGGTTTCCGCATTCAATGCGTTCAGCTTTTTAGGGCGATTGATGATTAGAGTTGCAACTTTTTCCTTTACTTGCATAGAAATGTTTTGGGTTTCCATGGGTCTCCTTCGGCTACACAACCTCAACCTGGCTTTGATTTCCAAGAATAAAACGATGGGTTTTGGGTTTACCGCCTGCCTGCAGAATATTTACTTCTGATCCCAGAATGCTGCTTTCTATCCGGATGCCCACATCATCAATCAGGCAATGGTCCATAACAATACTGAATTCAATTTCGCTGTTGCGAACACTTGAATGATGCCAGATAGAGGTAAACGGCCCGATATAACTGTTTTCGATTCGGGTATTTTCTCCGATAATAACCGGCCCGCGAATATGGCTGTTGATCACCTTTGAACCTTTTCCCAGAAAAACTTTTCCTGCCAAATGAGACTTATCATCGGCTTCGCCTGAGGATTCTGCCTGCAGGTTTG
>JBAPTX010000088.1:0-2420 GCA_049282375.1 Calditrichia bacterium | reverse complement strand
GTATGTATGGTATCTCCGTATGTGCGGATTGCGGCACGAATAATAGAACCGTCTTCATCAGTCTGCTCTTCCGGCCGCATATAGGAACGGGCGCCGTTGCGGATGGCATATTCCCAGGCGGCAGCGGCATTATCCACCGTAAAAGCCACATCCCGAACGCCGTCCCCATGCTGCATCAGATGAACATTTAAAGCTGAATTCGCCATCAGGGGAGAAGTCAAAATAAATACAATTTTATTTTGACGAACCCCATAGGAGACCTTGTCCCGTTCTCCGGTTTCCAGGCCGGAATACGCAAATGGGGTGAAACCCAGTTGGCTGTGATAATAATGAGCCGCCTGTTTGGCGTTTCCCACAATAAATTCTATATAATCAATGCCTAATATTTTAAAAGGGACATTCATTGAAAAACCTCCGCAATTTTATTCTGTGAACAGTTGAAATAAATTCATGAGCTGAGACGAATTATCTCCTGAAACTTCAAAATGTCTTAAAAAAGGGGAAATTCATGTCAGCTTTTATTTACCGGAATTCATCAAGTGAAATTATTAAAAATAAAATGCCTACTCCGAAAGAAAACAGTGCATTACATAATAAAAGGCACCCTGACGGAAAGCAAGAAAATTTTGGGCGATGCTTTTTCACTTTAAATTATTCCTTAACATTATAGCGCCATGTTAAAAACAATCTGCAACCAAATGGCAAGGCTGCCCGTAAATTTTTTGATTATTTTCGCATCCCTTCAAATGGGTAAATAGATAATTTTTTCTCAAAAATTGGCTGTTAATAAAAGTCAAAAAAAAGAAGAAGTGCTCTTGTAAATACGGATCAGCGCTCCGGCAATTCTGTCAGCCAACCGGTTGCAATGGTATTTCACACCATATTCAATTTACATTGATTTTTAATAATAAATATGGAGGTATTAAAATGTGGATCCCAAGATTCCAATTATTGACCGCAGTAATTGTCAGTTTTTTAGCTCTGCAGAATAGTACTGCCCAGCCGCAGCTCACGCTTCCGCAGGTGAGCCCGGCAGCAGAAATCAGGCAAACCATCGGCCTGACGGAAATTATTATTTCTTATCACCGCCCCGCGGTAAACGGTCGCGAAATCTGGGGAAATCTGGTTCCCTACGGCCAGGTGTGGCGGGCAGGCGCCAATGAGAATACCACCATTTCTTTCAGTGATACCGTAATGATCAACGGCAAAGAATTGCCGGCCGGAAAGTATGGTTTACACATGCTTCCGGAGAAAGATAAATGGACCATCATTTTCAGCAATGTCCACTGGGCATGGGGAAGCTTCAGCTACGATTCAACAGAAGATGCGCTGCGCATTTCTGCGACTCCGGAAACAGCTCCTTTTGAAGAAAGACTGAATTACCGTTTTGATGGGGTGACCGGCAATTCAGCAGAAATCGCATTGTACTGGGAAAAACTGCGGGTACCATTTACCGTTACTATAGATGAGCATAAACTTGCGATTCAGAATTTCCGCCGGCAATTGCGGGACCTGCCGCGTTTTTTCTGGCGGGGGTGGTATCAGGCGGCGAACTATGCCAATCAAAATAATATTGCTACTCAGCAGGCGCTGGACTGGATTGATCGATCCATTAACATCAATGAGAATTTCTCCAATCTGCAGGTAAAAGCCGATCTGCTGAAAAAAATGGGCCGGAGAGACGAAGCAGCCCGGATCCAGAAGAGAGCCTTTGAACTGGCAACCGAAAATGAGGTCAATCAATACGGTTACCAACTGCTGTCTGCCGGCAATGTAAATGAAGCAATTGAAATATTCAGGAAAAACATAGCCGACCATCCCGATTCCTGGAATGTTTATGACAGTATGGGGGAAGCATATGCTGTTCAGGGGGATACAGTAAAGGCCGTAGAATTTTATAAAAAAGCCCTGGACCGGACGGCAGATCAGAATCAGCAGCAGCGGATCCGGAATATCCTGCAGAATCTCCAAAAACAGGGCAACTAAATGGCGACACCAATCCTTAAGCTTCCCTGCATGCCGCCTTGTAATGCTGTAATACTTTGGCCCGAACTCTGAAACTTAAATAATATTTTTCCACCTCAACGGCGCATATCAACACGTAATAATATTCACATTCCTGATTTTAATTGCAAGTCCCGAAATCCGGAATTAACTTGTTGATAATTGATCTCAAAAATATGGTTGGCATTTCACCGGAAAATAAAAAATTGATATTTTCACCATAACTGATATCAGAACACCAACACACCAAACAAAACAAAAGGAGCGTACTATGGGAAAAACCCCATATTATTGGTCAGTTATTGCGGTTCTTTTAACCGGTATGTTTTTTACGGCAGAAAATTTATCAGCACAGGGGGAAACTAAGGATCTGGTAGAAAAAGGGAAAAAGATCGTAATGCTTGCCGGTTGTAATG
>JBAPTX010000087.1:0-6774 GCA_049282375.1 Calditrichia bacterium | reverse complement strand
GTGTATGATTACGATTTCCGCCGTCCCAATAGGGTTTCTAAAGACCAGTTAAAAACCATCCGCACTCTGCACGAAAACTTCTCCGAAATATTCGGCTTTTTCCTGGCTTCCAAACTGCAGACGATGGCAACTATTGACCTGATTGCAGTGGATCAGCTTCGCTATTCGGAATATGTGCTCTCCATAAGCAATCCCAGTTGTATTTACATTTTTGACATCGTGGAAACAGACGGAAAGGCGGTACTGGAATTAACCCCGGAACTGGTTCTGGTAATCGTGGAGCGTCTGCTGGGCGGCTCCGGCGTTAAAGCTAAAAACAGCCGCAGCATTACCACCATAGAACAGCGCATGATCCGCCCCCTGATGTCCAAGGCGCTGGATAATCTATCCGCCTCCTGGAGACCTATTCAAACTTTGAATTTTGCTTTAAGCGGGTTTGAGAGTAACCCGGATTTTGTGCAGATTGCCCCCGCCAGCGAAATCGTAATCGTTATTTCTTTTGAAATTAAAATTGGGGAAGATTCTTTTCTGATGAATCTCTGTTATCCTTCTTTTGCCCTGGAAGAAGTGATTGCGCGGCTGAATGTGCAGTATTACTCCTCTGTTCACTCCCGCCGGGACAAACATAAGGTTAAAGAGAAGATCAGCGGGCATTTGTCCAAAACGATGCTGGATTTGCGGGTGCTGCTGGGATCAACCGAAATAAAAATAGAGGAGCTTCTGGGACTGGAAACCGGCGACGTACTGGTTCTGGATAATACCCTGGATTCCCCCATCCCTGTATTTGTGGGCGATCGCGTAAAATTTTATGGCCGTCCCGGCAAGCAGAACGACCGGCTGGCCATAAAGCTGACCGGCGAAGCCGAAGATATTTAATAAAAGGAGCAATTGATGAGCGAGCAGGTGAATAAAGAACAGGTCATGGAAGAGCCGCAGGCACAAACCCAGGAGGAGAATGTTTCCGGGGAGGAAATGCCCGATGTAAGCCAATTGGAACTGGAAGATCTGCAATCCGGCCCCGGCAATGGCAGCCATAAGGCGCGTCTGGATTTGATTATGGATATTGTGCTGCCGGTATCTATAGAATTGGGCCGCACAAAAATGTTTGTGAAAGACGTACTGGAACTGGAGAGAGGTTCCATTATCGAATTGGACAAGATGGCCGGTGAGCCGGTGGATCTTTATATCAACAATAAAAAAATGGCCGAGGGAGAAGTGGTGGTGGTGGATAAGCATTTCGGAATCCGCATTACCCACCTGATTGATCCCGAAGACCGTATCAAAAATTTGGGGAAGGGATTTTAGCATGCGCTATTTTTCCCCGGTTCTGCTTTTGGTATTGCTTCTGCTGCTTCCAGCCGCAGCGCAGGTGGCCTCGGACAGTGCTGCCGTACCGGCGGCCAATCCAGCAAGCAGCCTGAATATGGGCTGGCTGTTTTTTAAAACAATGCTGATCCTGGTTTTTATTATCGTTCTGATTTTTGCCGCCGTTTTTGTGTTGAAAAAATATGTTTACGGGAGCAGTGCTGCTTCCGGGAAAAACGAATGGATCCAGGTGCTGGCAAGTATGCAGCTTCAGCCCAAAAAACAGGTTTCTCTGCTTAAAGTGTTCAACCGCATTCTGCTGGTCGGTATTACCGATAACCAGATGCAGACTTTGGCGGAATTTGATGATTTGTCCAACATTGAACCGTTGCTCAGCAGTATGAAGCGAAACACCGCCAACCGCACGCAGGCAAATTTTCGCGGGTTTCTCCGCAGGAACATGGAATCGTAATCTAATTTTACTGGAGGCAGGCTGCCCGCCTGTTCATTGGCAATGCAGGTTGTAATTCGGAATCTTTTTATCATTGTTTTTATCACTTTAATATTTCTGCCGGGTCATGGTGCCGCCCAGCAGGGCGGGAATCCGCTGCCGCTGCCGCAGGTGACTGTGGGCGTCAATAGCGCGGATAACCCGGGAGATTTTTCGCTGACGCTGCAGATTATCTTCCTTATGACCATTCTCAGCCTGGCGCCGGCTATTCTGATAATGCTGACTTCTTTTACCCGCATCATTATTGTTTTTCATTTTATCCGGCAGGCGCTGGGCACACAGCAAATCCCTCCCAATCAGGTTTTGATCGGGCTGGCGCTTTTTCTCACTTTTTTTATTATGGCGCCGACCTGGGGCAGTGTGCACCAAAATGCCATTCAGCCGTATCTGGACGGTCAGATTCCCCAGACGGAAGCCTATGAAAAGGGGATTCAGCCGGTGCGGGAATTTCTGCTGGACCATACCCGCGAAAAGGACCTGGGTCTTTTCCTGAAACTGTCTTCCGATGAAAAACCGGATAATATTTCCGATGTGTCCACTCTGGTGCTGATCCCGGCTTTTGCCATCAGCGAATTGCGCGTGGCTTTTCAGATCGGATTTATTCTTTTTGTCCCCTTTCTAATTATTGATATGGTAGTGGCCAGTGTGCTGATGAGTATGGGCATGCTGATGCTGCCTCCCATGATGATCTCACTGCCTTTTAAAATTCTGCTGTTTGTGCTGGTGGACGGCTGGTATTTGCTGGTCAGCTCCATGGTAACCAGTTTCTGAGGATTTCTGATGAATGAACAATTTGTTATAAAATTTATTACCGATGCGGTTTACACCACCCTGCTCATTGCCGGTCCCATTTTGCTGGTGACCCTGCTGATGGGGCTGATGGTGGGTATTTTCCAGGCGGTGACCTCCATAAATGAGATGACCCTTACATTTATACCCAAAGTTCTGGCGGTAATTCTGCTCCTGCTGATCCTGCTTCCCTGGATGCTGCAGGTTTTAATGTCCTATACAACCGAAGTATTCAACATGATAGAAATGGTGGCCAAATGAACCTGACCGCCCAGCAAATTCTGCTCTTTTTTCTGATCCTGGTGCGTTTTACCGCCATGTTTGCGGTTGCACCTGTTTTCAGCATAAAAGGAATTCCCAATTTGCTGAAAATCGGAATGGGCTGCCTGCTGGCAATGATCGTTTTTCCACTGGTTCAGAAGACAACCCCTGACCTTGAATTAAACCTGGTAAATGCTCTGATTCTGGTTTTCGGGGAGATCCTGACCGGAATTACCATCGGTATGGTCATCAATTTTCTGTTTGTTGGGGTGCAGATGGCCGGTGAATACATTGGCGTGGATATGGGATTTGCCATGGCACAGGAATTCGATCCCATGTTTCAGCAGCAGGTATCCATTATTGCCCGTCTGAACAATATTCTGGCAATGCTCTTTTTTGTGCTGATCGACGGACATCATTTTCTGATCGAAGCGGTAGTGCACAGCTTCCGGCTGCTGCCTGTCGGCACCTGGAATATCAGCGGCGCAGCCATTCAGAAAATAATGGAGATGTCCTCCTCCATGTTTGTTATCGGGATAAAAATCGCGGCTCCGGCAATCGTGACCCTGTTTCTGGTGAGCGTGGCAATGGGTATTACCGCCCGCGCGGTACCGCAGATGAATATTTTCTTTGTGGGATTTCCGCTGCGTATCAGCACCGGTCTGTTCTCACTGGTTATCGCTTTCCCGCTGTTCTTTTTTGTATTCAGTAAGCTGCTAAATGTATTTGAAAAGGACATTTTATATTTGTTACAGGTAATGTAAATGGCGGATAATTTTCAGGAAAAAACCGAACAGCCCACTTCGCGCCGGCTGGAAGAAGCCCGCAAGAAAGGGGAAGTGGCCAAAAGCATGGAGGTGAACTCCGCCATGTCGCTGTTGTTCGGGCTGTTACTGCTGTACATGTTCAGCAGTCAGCTTTTCCGCCAGCTAACCCAAATACTGCACCGTGTCTTAAGCGGCGGTTATATGGTTCAGCTCACCCCGGAAAGTATTTATCAGTTTATGCTGCAGGGGCTTTCCACTATTGGAATGCTGATCGGTTTTTTTATGCTGGGCATGCTGCTGGTGGGGCTTGCCAGTTCCATCAGCCAGGTCGGGTTTCTGTTCACGCTGGAACCCATTAAACCCAAGCCGGATAAACTGGACCCTTTAAAGGGAATTAAAAAGATCATCTTTTCCAAAAAGTCGCTGGAAGAGCTGATTAAAAATCTGGTAAAACTCATTTTTATCGTCATCGTGGCCTACAAGGCAGTAACCGGCTACAAAGACGATTTTATTCCTCTGGTTGACCAGGGGCCGCTGCAGTTGCTCACCTTTATGCTGAAGGCCGCGCTGGTGGTCAGTTTCAAAATAGCCGCGATTTTTCTGGTGGTTGCCGCTGCTGATTATGCTTTTCAGAAATGGGAACACCTGAATAATCTGAAAATGACCAAGCAGGAAATAAAGGATGAAATGAAGCAGACCGAGGGCGATCCCAAAATCAAATCCAAAATCCGCAGTCTGCAGATGCAGATGTCGCGCAACCGCATGATGGCGGCGGTGCCGGAGGCGGATGTGGTAATTACCAACCCTACCCATTTTGCAGTGGCGCTGCGGTATCAGGGCGATAAGGAAAATTCGCCGCGGGTGGTGGCGAAAGGCCGAAACCGAATTGCGCAAAAAATAAAAGAAATCGCCGGCGAAAACGGCGTCACCATTGTGGAAGATCCGCCTCTGGCACGGGCCCTGTTCAAAGCAGTGGAAATTGATGAAGAAATTCCGGCCAAATTTTTCCAGGCTGTGGCGGAAGTGCTGGCTTATGTGTACCGTTTAAAAAATAAAAGGATGAATTAAGCACATGAGATTGGGAGTTCTGCAGAAAAACAGCGATCTGGCCCTGGCTGTTGGGGTCATTGCCATTCTGGTCCTGATGATTATTCCATTGCCCTCACCCATTCTGGATGTGCTGCTGGCATTGAATATTTCCGCAGCCCTGGTGCTGCTGATGGTATCCCTTTATTTGGTGAATCCGCTGGAGCTGTCTGTATTCCCGAGTTTCCTGCTGATTATGACCCTGTTCCGGCTGTCTCTGAACATTGCTTCCACCCGCCTGATTCTGGGGGAGGCGTTTGCGGGAGATATCATCCGCTCCTTCGGCAATTTTGTGGTGAAGGGCAATTACGTGGTCGGTTTCATTATTTTCCTGATCCTGGTTATTATCCAGTTTGTGGTGATCGTAAAAGGCGCCGGCCGTATCTCGGAAGTGGCTGCCCGCTTTACTCTGGATGCCATGCCGGGCAAGCAGATGAGCATTGATGCCGACCTGAATGCCGGTTTAATTGCCGAAGAAGAAGCACGGGAACGGCGTCTGCAGATATCCCGCGAAGCTGATTTTTATGGGGCGATGGACGGCGCCAGTAAATTTGTAAAGGGGGATGCCGTTGCCGGTTTAATCATAACCGTCATAAATTTGCTCGCAGGGCTGATTATTGGAATGGCGCAGATGAAAATGCCGCTCACCGAAGCCCTGCAAACGTATTCACTGCTCACCATCGGTGACGGGCTTGTTTCGCAGATTCCGGCATTGCTGGTTTCCACTTCCGCAGGAATTGTGGTAACCCGTGCCGCCAGCAAAGAAAATCTGGGGACTGACCTCTCCCGCCAGTTATTTGCCAACCCTAAAGCGCTGTATATCGCCTCCGGCACACTTATGTTTTTCGGACTGACCCCCGGTTTACCGGCCGTCCCGTTTTTAATCCTTTCGGCAGTCGTGGGCGGTATCGGCTTCAGTCACCGCAGAGAAACGCAGTTGCTGGCAGAGGAAGCAGCAGAAGCCGGAGAAGCCCAGTTACCGGCTCCTGTGGAAAACATTGAAAATTATCTGCAGGTGGACCCGCTGGAACTGGAAATCGGCTATAATCTGATTGCACTGGTGGACAGCGAGCAGGGAGGGGATCTGTTCGACCGCATCACCTCCATGCGGAAGCAGCTTGCCATGGAAATGGGAATTATTGTGCCGCCCATCCGGGTGCGGGATAACCTGCAACTGGATTCAAATGAATACATCATTAAAATCCGCGGCAACGAAGCAGCACAGAATGAAATTCATATGGGCCATTTTCTCGCTATGAATGCCGGAAATGTGGATCAGCCCGTCGGCGGTATCGAAACCGTTGAACCTGCTTTTGGCCTGCCGGCAGTATGGGTACGGGAGGATCAGCGGCAGGAGGCCGAGGTTGCCGGATATACCGTCGTAGAACCTTCCGCGGTACTGGCAACCCATCTGATGGAAGTGATCCGGACGGAATCGGATAAACTGCTCGGCCGGCAGGAAGTACAGAAGCTGCTGGATAATCTGAAGGAAGATTATCCGGCAGTTGTGAATGAACTGATTCCCGATCAGTTGTCCCTGGGGGCTATTCAGAAGGTGCTGCAGAACTTGCTGCGGGAGGGAATTCCCATCCGTGATCTGGTAACCATTCTTGAAACGCTGGCGGATTATTCCGGCATGACCAAAAATGTGGAAGTATTGACTGAATATGTGCGCTATGCCCTTAGCGATACAATTTCCAAACTGTTCCGTGATGAAGACGGTGTGGTCCGGGGCATCACCCTCGATCCAAAAATAGAGCAGTTAATCACCGGTTCTCTTCAGAAGCAGAAACAGCCCGGGGAAAATATGGGCCTTCCGGTGGCAGTGATTCAAAGCATTCAGTACAGCGTCGGGCAGAATGTGGAAGACGCTGCTGCCATGGGTCATCATCCGCTGATCATCTGCTCTCCGACCATTCGGGCCTATTTTAAGAAATTAATCGAAAATCATTTTCCGCAGGTTGCGGTAATCTCCTTCGGCGAACTGCCGGCGGATATTCAAATCGAAAGTATCGGCAAAGTGAGGATTACAAATGAAAATTAAGAAGTTTACCG
>JBAPTX010000086.1:0-1700 GCA_049282375.1 Calditrichia bacterium | reverse complement strand
TATGGCAATTGGCAGTTGGCAGTTGGCGGCTTCTCCGACACTCCATTCTCCGATACTCCAGCGATTTGCTGTAAAAATCCGCAATTGGCCTGATACTTCGGTTCATCTCCTTTCACTCACGTTGTTTGTTCTTTTGTCTTGATACAAAAGAACCAAAAAATCAAGACTGGCATGAAAAATCTGGAAATTTGATGCTTCGCTTCACTGGAAATTCTTAAACTCGCCCGTGAAGATGGGCTCAGACAGAAAGAATTTCCGGTCGTTCCGCTCAGCGGAATTTCCGGCGATTTTTCCTGCAGGTCGATTCATCTGCCGGAATCGCCCGCTCATCTTAATCGGGTTCGTCACTTCGTCACTCCGTCACTTCGTCACTCCCACACTCCGTCACTCCGGTTCTCCGATACTCCAAAGATTTGCTGCAAAAATCCGCAATCTGCCATCCGCAATCTATTCTTGCACCTCCCGGAATCCCAGCTTATCCAGTCCTTTCTGAATGAGCGGGTCTTTCATGCAGTATTCCCAGACGAAACCATTGCGGTAATTTTCAATCATCAGCACAATGGGCCCCTGATCGATGCCCAGATAATCGGAATCAAACCAGTCGAGAGTGGGATTAAAGGCATCATAAAATCCGTACGGCCCCCACAACCCTTCATCACCATAGTCATTATAAAATGCCAGCAGTGTTGGGATGGTAATCTCCGGTGCAAAGGGAACGGAGCCGCCGGCAGCCGTGGGCGCAATGGTGCCGTCGTCATCCCATACAAAATTCGGCCCGCTGGTGCCGCGGGCCCGGTAGGTATAAAATTTACGGTCTGCCATCTGCGGCTGCGGTCCCGGCCCGTCGCAGGCAGTCAGACCCCAGGTGAGTGAATCGTAGCCGGTCCAGTTGGGGGGATTATCAATGGCATACTGCTGCTGGGTGAGCACGGCACGCCGGGAATTTTCAAAATAATCAATATCTTTTTCCCGCATGAATTCGTCGGAAATTCCGCGGAAATCCACAAATAAATGGGAATACTGGTGTCCGAATAGCGGCGGGAATGCGGCATGCGCCAGCCCCGGATACGGCTCCATCCATTTGTAGGTGCTGAGCCAGCCCTGCCAGGCATCTTCAATATGCGGGTAACCGCAACCGGCTGCCAGAATATAGAGCAGCAGCGCTTCGTTATAGCCGGTCCAGCCGCTGGCGTTGAATCCCCGCTCCGGGCGCCAGGCCATGGAAATGGTATTTGCATCGCGGCCGGTGTCCGGCAGCGTAAAAAAATCCCAGTTGGCCCGGTAGGTGATGGAGTCGGCCAGGATGCGGATTTCCTTTTCAACGACTTCATCCCGGTTAAAATATTGTGTGGCAAACCTTAAACCCGCCAGCAGCCAGGCGGTATCCACTGTGGAAAGTTCGCAGCGCCAGCGGCGTTTGCCGGTTTTCATATCCAGAAAATGATAGAAGAATCCCTGAAAACCGGATGACAGGCTATCGTCGTTCTGTTCTCCGGTCCAGAAGAAATGAATGGCGGCACGCGTCAGATCGGCGGCCCGCTGCCGGGTTATCCAGCCGTGTTCGGCGCCGATTGCCCACACCGGAATGGCAAATCCCACTGCGGCAATGCTGGCGGGGGAATCTGCAGTGGAGCGGTCTTTTACCAGCCCGTTGTCGGGATTGATTTCATTGACAAAGTAGAGGAAGGTGCGGTGCTGCA
>JBAPTX010000085.1:0-4878 GCA_049282375.1 Calditrichia bacterium | reverse complement strand
GTTATGAAGTTTTAAACGGGGAGAAAACTCTGAATACGGAAAATGCCCGCATTGAAGAACTGGAATTGTCCTGGCGGTTCAAGCTGCTCAACGTAATCAGTGATCCCAATGTCGCTTATATTTTGATGATGATCGGAATCTACGGGATCTTTTTTGAACTGTATAATCCGGGGGCCATTGTGCCCGGCGTGGTCGGCGGTATCAGCCTGATTCTGGCCTTTTATGCATTACATACGCTGCCGGTAAATTATGCCGGTTTATTGCTGATTGTATTTGCCCTGATCCTGTTTATTGCAGAGATAAAAATTCCCAGTTATGGGATGCTTACTGTAGGAGGAGTTGTGTCTCTTGTTCTCGGTTCTGTGATGCTGTTTAAGTCAGCCAGCATGCCCTTCCTGATGTTATCCTGGAAAGTAATCGGGTTTATGGTACTGGTCACTGTATTGTTTTTTGTATTTGCAGTGGGCATGGGGATTCGCGCCCAGCGCCGCAAACCCACTACCGGAGACGAGGGATTGCTGGGCGAGCAGGGGACCGCCATGGAAGATTTTTCCGGGGGAGGCGGACAGGTAAAGGTTCACGGAGAGTACTGGCAGGCGGTCAGTGCAGACCGGATTCGCAAAGGAGACCGGGTGCAGATAACGTCTGTAAACAACCTGACCATTTCGGTAGAAAAAACCAAATAAACGGAGGTTACTATGCCATTTCTCGGGGCTGTGTTAGTACTGTTGCTGCTCTTTCTGGCCAGCGCGATCAGGGTATTGCGAGAATACGAACGTGCGGTCATATTCCGGCTGGGAAGGCTGGTTGGTTCCAAAGGACCCGGCATTATTATTTTAATCCCACTGATAGACCGAATGGTAAAAGTCAGTCTGCGTACAGTGGTAATGGATGTTCCGCCGCAGGATGTGATTACCCGTGATAATGTCAGTATCCAGGTCAATGCGGTTATCTATTTCCGGGTGCTGAATCCGCAAAAATCCGTTGTGGAAGTGGAAGATTTTCTTTTTGCAACCTCCCAGTTGTCCCAGACAACTTTACGAAGCATTGTTGGGCAGGTGGAACTTGACGAATTGCTGGCACAGCGGGACAAAATCAACAAAGACCTGCAGCAGATCATCGATATGCATTCCGATCCCTGGGGAATTAAAGTATCCCTGGTGGAAATCAAACATATTGACCTGCCCATTGAGATGAAGCGGGCCATGGCGCGCCAGGCGGAAGCGGAACGCGAACGCCGCTCGCGTGTTATCAGTGCCGAAGGGGAATACCAGGCAGCCACCAAATTACAGATGGCAGCCGAAATCATCGATAAATATCCCGTTTCCCTCCAGCTTCGCTTTCTGCAGACATTGGCGGAAGTGGCTTCCGAGAATAATTCAACCACCATATTTCCCGTACCCATTGACCTTTTCACACCTTTTATTAAAAATAAAAGTAAAAATGAATAGATGCTCTGTTTGATGTTGTCTGCTCCTTCCGCCGGGATCAGCCGGCGGAAGGAAAAATTCTGGATTCCCGCCGGCTGCATTCCCTTTTCCGATATTTTTAAATCATTGATTTTAATAACCCCCGGTTGTATTATTTGAAACGAAAAATTCAATAATTGAAATGGAAATACGGGCATCAATTCTGCAGCAGCTCATTCAGATTCTAAACTCCTTAGATTCTTTTATAAAAGATTACCCCATTTTTATATATGTAATCGATAAGGAATATCGTTTACTCTGGCACAACACCTATATGAAACGCTTTTTCCCTGCCCTTGACCAGAATTCGTCCGATCCGCTGCCCTGTTATAAGGCGCTTTGGGGATATAGCGAAATCTGCCGGGATTGTCCCAAAATTGAACACTTTAATGAACTGCAGGCATCCCGCACCATTTTGGAGCGCCGTTTGCCAAACCTGGATGAGGAACGGTTTCTGGAAATAATAAGTCTTCCGGTACGGGGCGAAAATGAAGATGTGGCGGGATTGTTCAAAATCGCCATGGATATAACCTCCACTGAAAAGCGGCAGAGGGCATTGCGGGAAAAAGAAAAATTATTCACTTCTATTATTGATACTTCTGCCGATGCCATTTTTTTTCTGGATAATCATGACCGGGTGTTAAGCTGGAATCAGGGCGCGGAAAAAATCTTCGGGTATGCTCCGGAAGAGGTCGTCGGGAAATCCAGTGTTTTGCTGGTACCGCAGGAATTAATAGAATTGGGTGAGCAGTATTATATCAAGCAGGAACTGGATAAAAACGGCTTTCTGCATAAATTTGAAACCCAGCGGCTTACTAAATCCGGGCAGGTGATTTATGTAGACCTGACCCGCACCCAACTGCATGATGAAAAAGGCGGCATCATCGGATCATCGGTTATACTGAAAGATATTACCTCGCGTAAAGAACTGGAATTCGAGCTGCGGCGGACTATCCTGGAATTATCCAAGTTCAACGAAATGAATGAAATTCTGTACACTACATTTGTACTGGATGATATTCTGCGGATGATTTTGATAGCCATTACAGCAGGGGAAGGGCTCCGCTTTAACCGCGCCTTCATCCTGCTGGTGGATGAAGCGCAGCAGAAGCTGACAGGGCATCTGGCCGTCGGGCCTGCCAACGAATGGGAAGCCTACCGGATTTGGGGCGCTCTGCAGGAGCAGTTCCGTTCTCTGAAGGAAATTGTTCAGCAATTCGAAATCAATCTGCCGGGCAGCGACAGCCAGATTAATACCATTGTGAAAGAGATAAAGATTTCCCTGCAGGATGAACAAAACCTGCTCATTCAATCTCTTCAGCAGCGGCGGGTTACCATTGTTCGGGAGGGGAATGCGGACGGATACCACGAGTTTAATTTCAGTGCAGGAAAAAGTACGCTGCCGCAGCTTCTGGATACCGATACCTTTGTGGTAGTGCCGCTGGTATCGCGCAAGGAACCGATCGGCATCATCATTGCCGACAATAAAATAACCCGCCGGGATATCGGTGACGAAGAGCTTGAAAGCCTGAAATTATTTGCGCATCAGGCCAGTCTTGCCATAGAAAATGCCCGCCTTTATCACCATCTGGAAGACCGGATTGCCGAATTGCAGGAAGCATACCGCAAACTGGAAGAGAATGCCGGCCGGCTGGTGAAAGCAGAGCGCCTGGCAGTTATCGGGGAAATGTCCGCAAAGGTTGCCCATGAAATCCGCAATCCGCTGGTTTCCATCGGCGGGTTTGCCCGCCTGCTGCAGCGTAAATTGCCGGACAACAGCGACTTGAAGAAATATACCGAAGTCATTTCGAACCAGGTGGGGAACCTGGAATCCATCCTTTCCAACATAATGGATATGGCGCGTCCGCGGCTTCCCAGCATGCGTAACACCGATATTCATCAAATCATTGAACATATTTTATTCCTGATGAAAGATGTTATTGAAAAAAGAAAAGTTCAGGTTTTCCGCCAGTTTGAGTGCATGAATGGCGAAGTTTACGGCGATGAAAAATTGCTGCATCAGGCCTTATTGAATTTGCTGAAAAATGCGCTGGAGGCGATGCCGGATAATGGGGAACTGAAAGTCCATACCCAATGCGAACCTCAGTATGTGTCAGTGGAGTTGCAGGACAGCGGTTACGGTATCCCGCAGGAAATTCTGGACAGGGTTTATGAACCCTTTTTTACCACAAAGGCGGATGGGACGGGTCTCGGGCTGGCAATTGTAAAACAGATTATGCAGGACCATAATGGCGAAATCATGATTGAAAGTACCCCGGAGAATGGAACGGTTGTGCGGCTGCTGATTCCCCGCTCTCCTGAACACGTGGTCAATAATCAATAAATTCAAGATAGATATCAGGTAGAATGAAGAGCTAACCAACGGAGGAAAAATGGATCAAAAATTGAACAAAGATCAGTTGCTTGCCAAGGCAAACAAACCTGCGGACGATGCCATGCGGCTTCATCCTTTTTACCGCGGCAAAATTGAAGTCATTCCCAAAGCAAGTGTCTGGGGAATGGAAAGTTTCGGGGTCTGGTATACACCCGGCGTGGCCGCCCCCTGCAGGGATATTCAGAAAAATCCCGAAATGGTTTTTCAGCATACCAATAAATGGAATACCATTGCGGTAGTTTCGGACGGAACCCGTGTTTTAGGGCTGGGCGATATCGGGCCGGAAGCCGGGCTGCCGGTAATGGAGGGAAAGGCACTGCTGTTTAAATATCTTGGCGGTGTGGATGCCTTCCCGCTGATGCTGGATACCAAAGATCCCGAAGAAATTATTAAAACAGTGTTATACCTGCAGCCCGGCTTGGGCGGGGTAAACCTGGAAGATATTTCACAGCCGAAATGTTTTCATGTGCTGGATACACTCCGCGAAAAAGCGCGGATTCCGGTATGGCATGATGATCAGCAGGGGACTGCCGCAGTTACCGCTGCCGGTTTATTTAATGCCCTTAAACTGGTAAATAAAAAAATTAACGAAGTTAAAGTGGCCATGGTGGGTGCCGGCGCCTCTAATATCGCTATTTCCCGGGTCATCATGAAAGCGGGTGTAAATCGCAAAAATATCATCATGGTGGACTCCAAGGGCACTCTGCACCGGGACCGGGATGATGTAAAAAACAGTGAATACAAAGAAAAATGGCACATGTGCCAGATATCCAATGAAAAACAGGTTAAAGGGAATATCCCGGAGGCAATGGAAAACGCCGATGTGCTGATTTCCCTTTCCAGACCCGGCCCGGACACGATCAAGAAGGAATGGATTTCACGCATGGCAAAAGATGCGGTGGTATTTGTTTGCGCGAATCCGACACCGGAAATCTGGCCCTGGGAAGCCAGAGAAGCCGGCGCCCGGATTGTGGCCACCGGCCGCTCGGATTTTCCCAATCAGGTGAACAATTC
>JBAPTX010000084.1:0-4730 GCA_049282375.1 Calditrichia bacterium | reverse complement strand
GTCCACTACCAGGTCTTTGATGATGGGAAGCGACTGCAGAGGTTCCACGACAATATTGGTGGGATCTTTAAAATTTGACAGATTCGCCTCGCAGGCCAGCATGTTGCGGCCGTTTATCTTAATCGCGCAGGAGCCGCAAATGCCATGGGCGCAGGAGCGGCGGAAGGCCAGCTTTCCGTCCTGCTCCCATTTGATTCTGTGCAGCAGGTCTAAAACTTTTTCTTTGGGATCGGCTTCCACTTTGAAATCATCATAATGGGGCTTCGTATCCCCCGCCTCCGGATTGAAACGAAATACCTTCACGTTTACCTGTATCATTAATATTTCCTTTCCTTCGGTTGAAATTTCGTAATGACCACCGGTTTATAATCAAAAGAGATTTCTCCGGCTTTTTTAAAGGCAATCGTATGTTTCAACCAGTTCACATCATCCCTCTTGGGGAAATCCCTGCGGAACTGCGCACCGCGGCTTTCCTGCCGGTTAAGGGCACCATTCACAATCAGATCTGCAAATGAAAGCAGGTTGTCCAGTTCCATGGCTTCCGTAAGGTCCGTATTGAAGCGCATCCCTTTATCATCTATTGAAATATGTTTGGCGCGCTCCTGCAGTTCATGCACTTTTTGCAGGGCTTCTTCGAGGCGTTTTTCTTCCCGGAAGACCCCCACTTTATTCATCATTGTTTCCTGAAGTTCGGCGCGTATTTTACCCACCTTTTCTTCACCTGTATTGGATTTGATATTCTCCAGCCGCTGCAATCCTGCTTGCAAAGGTTCCTGCGGCAGTTCACGCAAATCCGTTCCCTCCGCATTCAGATATTTTACAATGGATTTTCCGGCGCGGCGCCCGTAAACCACTGCTTCCAGCAGGGAATTGGTACCTAAACGGTTGGCGCCGTGGGTGGAGACACAGGCACATTCACCGGCGGCATAAAAACCTTCCACTTTCCGGCTTTTTCCATCCGCCAGCACTTCCGCATCCACAGTCACGGGGATACCACCCATGGAGTAATGGGCAGTGGGTTGAATGGGAATGGGTTCTTTCACCGGATCAATTCCCACGATTTTGCGGCAGAAACTGCGGATTTCGGGTAAACGCTCGGTAATTTTCTGTTCACCCAGGTGGCGCAAATCCAGATGCACATAGCTTTCCCCATTAATGCCATGTCCCTCATCAATTTCGGTTTGAATTGATCGGCTGGCCAGATCACGCGGCGCCAGTTCCATCAATTTCGGGGCATACTTTTCCATGAACCGCTCGCCCTCATTATTCAGCAGATAAGCCCCCTCACCGCGGGCGCCTTCGCTGACCAGAATGCCATAGCGGTACACGCCGGTGGGATGAAACTGCACGAATTCCATATCCTCCAGAGGCAACCCTGCCCGCAGCACAATGCCTAACCCGTCGCCGGTATTGGCATGGGCATTTGAAGTAATTTTAAAGGCGCGCCCGTAACCGCCGGTGGCAAACATGACCACTTTGCTGCGGAAGGTGACATAATTGCCGCCGGTCATGTCATACGCCAGAATGCCGCGGGCGGAATTCTCCTGCAAAAGCAGGTCTGTAACATAATATTCAGGGTAGAATCTCACATTGTTTTTCACACATTGTTCATACAGGGTATGCAGGATAACGTGCCCGGTGCGGTCGGTGGCAAAACAGGCCCGGAGAACGGGACCTTCCCCGTAATTACGGGTGTGGCCGCCGAATTTGCGCTGGTTAATACGGCCTTCCGGCGTGCGGCTGAACGGACAGCCCAGGTGTTCCAGTTCATAGATTGCCGGATGGGCATCATTTACCAGATATTCAATGGCGTCCTGATCTCCCAGATAATCGCTGCCTTTTACCGTATCAAAAAAATGCCAGTCGATATGATCTTCTTCCACATTTCCCAGGGAAGCGGCAATTCCCCCCTGTGCCGCACCACTGTGGGAGCGCAGGGGGAAAAGCTTGGAGACCACTCCCACATCGTATTTGGCGGAAGCTTCCAGGGCGGCACGAAGTCCTGCCAATCCTGCTCCGACAATAATAACATCATGTTTTATAATCATTTTAATCCTCATTGAATTTTAATTTTATTTCCTGATTACCGCAGCGAAGGCAGATATACCATGGTTAGGATGCCCAGTACACCTATGGATATCCCAACTACCAGAATAATGCCGAAAATCGTCTGGCGTACCCCCTCTTTCATTTGATAATCGCGGATAACAGCCCATAGCCCGTTTAATCCGTGGTAAAGGCCCAGAAGAACAAAAACAAGGTAAAAGGTTACCAGATAAGGATTGGAAAGCCGCTGAACAATGGTTTCCCAGTTATGGCCGGCATCCCAGGTTTTATGGGCAATGTAAAAATGCAGCAGCACCTGTATAAACAAAACCACGCCGGTTACCCGCTGGAAATACCAGGCAAAAGATCCTGAACCCTTGGCACCCTGATATTTATAAGCCATTTTTTTCTCTCCTTGAATATTGAATTACAAAAACATGATAGCGCCCATCGTCAGAAATAAAACAATGCTGAATACCCAAACGCCGGTAAGTAATTTTTTCTGGTAATAGGCACCGTTGAAATAATCAATGATGAAAATCCGGATGCCGTTCAGGGCATGGAATACCACAATAAAAAACAGACACCATTCCAGAATATTTAAGAACGGATTACGAAAGAAGCCCATTTCATAATCCCAGGCTTCGCGGTTATATAGCCCGCTGACCAGATAGATATGAATAAGGATATAACCGGTTAAAGCAAGGCCGCTGAGCCGGTGCAGAATATACCCCCAGGTTCCGTAGTGCTTGGCATAGCGCATAGCAGGATCTCCTGATTTGTAGGTTTTGGTACATTGATTACCTGTTTTGTGATGCTTGTGAATCCCCTCCCGGGAAAAAATATAAGTTTACGTAATTTTAATATCAAGATTAATCTAACTTTCAGTATTTACTTGACTTATTGAGAATAATTTTCAACAAGTCCGCAGGTAATCTGACCTGAAAGTTTCTGAAGTTAAAAAATCGGAAATATGCAACGGAGGGTTAGACTTGTTTTAGGATTTTACCATCAAAAGGGAAAATCGCTTAAACGCCGGGGTGAATACTGAAGGCCTGTATTATTTTCTGTAATTTTGTTCTTCCGGAATTTTCAAATTAGTTCCGCCAGTCAATTTGCCGCCAGTTTGTGCCTTGCTGCCGCAGCCATACGGCCCCGCTTTCGTCCGTACGCAAAAAGGTAATCCGGCGGCGGCCTAAATCCTCCAGCACCGCCGTGGAGGGATGGCCGTAACGGTTATGGACTCCCACCGGTATCAATCCGAACTGCGGCGACACCTGTTCGATAAAGGCATGACTGCTGGATGTCCGGCTGCCATGGTGTCCCAGTTTCAGAATATTTGCCTGCAGTACATCGCCCCAGCCGGTCAGCCGTTTCTCAACCGGCGTCTCGGCGTCCCCGGTGAACAGAATACTTCCATTCCGGCTTTTGAGCAGCATTACCAGCGAACAATTGTTGATCTGATCACCGCGTGTTTCCCGGGGATGCAGAAATTCCGGGAATGGCGCCAGCACATAAATACAGGTTTCTTCATCCACCCGGACCCGATCCCCGCAATTTAAAAAACGCCAGGCAACCCCGGCCTTATCCAAACTGTTCAGCAGGCTGTCCTGCCAGAAATAGGGGGTTTTCAAATGCGGCAGATACACCGAATCAATTGCCGCCAGCTTCAGCAGCGAAAACATGCCCCCGATATGATCTGCATGGGGATGACTCAGAAAAACCTTATCCAGTTTTAAACGGCCCAGATGCTGCATTGCCGGAAAAATAACATCCCTTCCGCTGTCCCGGTTTTTAAAAGCCGGACCGGCATCAAACAGAAGCAAATTCCCGCCGGCGGTTTGCAGCAAACTGGATTCCCCCTGCCCTACATCCAGTAAAATTAAATCCGCATCCCGGGGCTGCGGCGCCAGCAACAACAGCAGCAGCACAATAGAAACTGCCAGCGCCGGTTTTCTGAGTGATTTTACAGCCGCGCTGTTCCACCAAAGGACAAGAATCAGCAGTAATAAATAAAGCAGCAGAGCCAGGAATGGTAATGCCGGCAAATTCAGGTAAGCAAATGGAATATCCGCAGCCCGTTGTACTAATCCGGTGAGCAACTGAATCAACCCAGATAATAAATGGCCGAGCAATTCACCAAGCGGAAAAGACAAATACGAAATTCCCACTGTCAGAAATCCCACCGGAACAATCAGGGCGATCAGCGGGATTACCAGCAGATTCAACCCGAAAGAAATGAGTGGTATTTTATGGAAATGCAAAACCATCAGCGGAATGGTGCCCAACTGGGCCGCCAGAGAAACCAGAAAAGCGCCAATGATATACGTCTTGAGCCACTTTTTTTGAAAAACGGGCGGGAGTACTGAAAAGAGCTTCTGTTCCAGCGGCTGCAGCCGCCGGTAGATAATGAGAATTGCCAGCACTGCCGCAAAGGAAAACTGAAACCCGATCCAGGAAATCTGCTGCGGCTGAACCAGCAGAATTAAAAATGCTGCCATAAAAACGGTGTTGAAAACATCCGGTTTGCGCTCAAGAATGATGCCGAAAGCATATATTGAAACCATAAGAGACGCACGCACCACCGGCGGATTGGCGCCGGTGAGCATCGCATAGACGCCCAGCAGAAACAGCATTATTCCATATTGCCAGCGGAAAGAAACCGGCAGAAATGAAACGACTAC
>JBAPTX010000083.1:0-3027 GCA_049282375.1 Calditrichia bacterium | reverse complement strand
GTACTCCGCAGACCAGATAAAATATCAGAAAACGTCCGTGCCCCAGCCGGTCTTCAATGTTATCCCCGAAAATCCAAAGATACCACATGTTGCCGATGATGTGAAGCCAGCCGCCGTGCAGAAACATGGACGAGAAAACGGGAAAAAAACGCATTATGGGGTTGGGAACAGGTTCATTGCCGGTGCCCAGTACTTTAACGGGCACAGCTCCAAAGGTGTTGATAAAGGACTGGAGCTGACTGCCCATTGACACTTCATAAAAGTAAATAACGCTGTTGATGATGATCAGCGCAATGGTGATAAAGGGAAAAGTCTGAGAAGGAATTCGGTCGCGGAGCGGTATCATCCGGAGTCTCGCTCATTTCTTTTGAAGCAACACGGATTAATCCAGTTCGCTGCGGGTTTTCAGCGCTTTGCCAAGGGTCAGTTCGTCCACAAATTCCAGGGTGCTCCCCAGGGGAATTCCCCTGGCCAGCCGGGTAATTTTGATTCCTGTGGATTTAAGCAGGCGGGAGAGATAAATACTGGTGGCTTCCCCCTCGGTACTCGAACTCAGGGCAATAATCACCTCCTCAACTGAATCCAGGCGCCGGATCAGCGATTTGATGTTAAGATTGTCCGGCCCTACCCCATCCAGAGGAGAAATCACCCCGCCCAGTACATGATAAACCCCGCCGTATTCACGGGTGTTTTCAATCATCATAATGCCGGTGGCATCTTCCACAATACAAATCTGCTGCTGGTTGCGGGCTGTATCCGCACAAATGGCGCATGGATCATGTTCCGTGATATTGGCGCAGATGGAACAGTAACGGATATTTTCTTTCACTTTCCGGATTGCCGAAGCCAGAGCATCCGCTTCATCACGGGAGGTGCTTAATATATGCAGGCCCAGCCGCGTGGCGGTCTTTTTGCCTATACCCGGCAGACGGGATAACTCTTCAATCAGCTCCTGTAAAGGAAGCGGGAGATTTGCTGCCGGCATATTTATAATCCGGGAATTTTAAAACCGCCGGGCAGATTTCCCCCGAACATGCCGCCGCTGACTTTCTGCATTTCTTCCTGGGCACGCTTTTGCGCATTTTCAAGGGCCTGGTTTACTGCAGCCGTTACCAGATCTTCCAGCATTTCTTTATCTTCAGGATCAACAACTTCCTGCTCTATTTCAACTCCCAGAATTTGATTCTGACAATTTGCCGTCACTTTAACCATGCCGCCGCCGGCAGTTCCTTCCACGGTTATATTTTCCAGCTCCGCCTGAACTTTGGCCATTTCCTGCTGCATTTTCTGAGCTTGTTTTAAAATCTGATTCATTCCGCCCTTCATATCTGTCCTCTTTTATTTTTAATTTTTGTTTTTCATGGCTTGATTATTATTCCAATGTTTTAACCGTCTGCATTTTTGCTAATCATCTGTATTCTGAGGATGTTCGTCCAGATCAAATAAATCTATGATCTTACCAACAATCGGTTCCTTCTTTTTTAGATCCTGCAGCAGTTCTTCCGGGGTAACCGGTTCTTTTTCGATGCCTTCATTGTTAAAATCAATCAAAGCGATCCGCAGCCGTACCGGCAGTTGGAACTGATCCCGCAGTGTTTCCTGCAAATATTTAAGGTTATGCTTTACCTGTTCGCTGTGGAATTCCGACTTTTTATCAAATGCAAGCACCAGCTCGTCCGGGGAATTAAACCGGTGCAGAACCGCTTCCTGCAGACAGGTTCCCAGAGTGCGCTTATCGTTTACCACCATCCGGATAAATTCCGGCCAAATTTCTTTTATCTTTTCCAGGGAGAGGTCTGTTTTATCATCAAATAGAGAATCTTTTGTTTCCGACGGGGTTGTTTGTTTAATATCCTTAAGGCGGGCTGCACTTTCTTTCAAACTTTTAAAATTGAATTCGCCTGATTTTCCGGACACGCCAGGCCTGGCGGTATTCTCCGCAGCAGCAGTTTTTTCGTCTTTACTCTTAGCATCATCCCCCGCTTTTGCCTGCCTGCCGGAAGCTTCTTTCACTTTTGAAGCGCCATAATCCGGCGGATTGCTCTCTTTTGCGGCCGGTGTGGCTGAACTGTTTTGCGGGCTGCTGCCGGATACCTGCAGAACGGGATTATCTTTAAACTGCCGGATGAATGCCAGTATCTCCTCCATAGCTGCACTGGCGGGTTTTGCGGCAATTTTCAACAGCAGCATTTCCAGTGATAACTGGGGAAAAGTACTGTAGCGCAGACCTCTTTCCGCATCGGCAATAATCTGGATATAGTGGATCAAGTCCTGTTCCTGAAAAGCGGCGGCTTTTTCCTGATACATACGGGCAAAATGGTCGGCCACTTCCAACTGGCGGGAATGCCCCAGCGTTTTAACCAGCAGAAAATTACGGAAATGTTCCTGCAGCCCTTCTGCAAAATCCATCAGCTCATGACCGGAGCTGATGATTTTATCGGCGTATCGGAGTATCAGCGCATTATCTTTTTCTTCCAGCATATCGGTGAAATCAAAATAGACATCCTGCGCAATTACCCCCAGAGAGCGGCGCACCTGCTCCACCGTCAACTCCCCTTCGCTGAAAGAGATCATCTGGTCCAGAATACTTTCTGCATCGCGCATGCTGCCGTCCGCTTTGCGGGAGATCAGCAGCAATGCTTCCCCTTCCACCTTAATTTTTTCCGCCTTGGCAATCCTTTGCAGATGCTCATGAATTTGCACGGTTGGGATGCGTTTAAAATCAAAGCGCTGGCAGCGGGAAAGAATCGTTAACGGCACCCGGTGGATTTCGGTGGTGGCAAAAATAAAAATGGCATGGGAGGGCGGTTCTTCCAGCGTTTTCAATAACGCATTGAACGCTTCTTTTGTCAGCATGTGTACTTCGTCGATAATATAAATTTTATAACGGGAAGCGGCCGGTGCAAAGCGGATATTTTCCCGCAGATTACGGATTTCATCGATGCCGCGGTTACTGGCGCCGTCAATCTCCACCACGTCCATGCTTTTACCGGCGGTAATTTCCCGGCAGCTTGCGCACTCGTTACA
>JBAPTX010000082.1:0-6802 GCA_049282375.1 Calditrichia bacterium | reverse complement strand
CGTGATTACCGGGGATATAAACAATGCGTTTATAAGGCCCGGCCTGCGCCAGTATTTTAAAAAACGCTCGCAAATCTCGATAAACTTCGTCCAGACCCGCCAGAGAAAGCTCCAGCAGATCGCCGTTCAGAATCAGTTCATCCTGTGGCCCGGCGCTTTTCAGCAACTGCAGCAAGACTTCACTGTTTTTAGCGAACGCCGCAGTGGTGGAATTCAGATAACAGACATCCCGCCCCAGATGCTGATCGGACAAAATAATGGCTTTGGTTACTCTGCTCATGATAATTCCTTTTTTTATGAATTAAAATGCAGCGAAATCAATTGAGATTAATTCGCAATTACAATAATTAAATACATTTTTCCTGATAACACAAGAAGTGGATTGGCAAATCAATGGAGGGGCGGTTTTGCTGCAGAACCGGAGTAATGGAGTAATGGAGTAATGAAGTAACGGAGTGATGGAGTGACGAAGAATTTCGATTTAAGATTTCAGATTGCAGAATGTCGCTAAAAAACCTTGTCACCCTGAGCCCCGTCGAAGGGTGATGCCAGCACGATTGCTTTTGAAGCATAGCCGCCCCACTCGGTACAATTCCTTCGGAATCACCCGACAAGCGGGGTGCTGCAGAACCGGAGAATCGGAGTAACGGAGTAATGAAGTAACGGAGTGATGGAGTAATGAAGTGATGGAGTAATGAAGTGATGGAGTGATGGAGTGATGGAGTGATGGAGAATTTCGATTGCGGATATGCGATTTCCTACAGGGACAGGGCAGATTGCGGCTTACCGCCGAAGACCCGCCGCAGGGCGCAGCCTTCCAACTGCTGCAAAACGGCCAATGGATCGCCCCCAGCGGTCTGGCTGTGCAGACCATGTATTCCGGACTCATCAACTTCAAAAAAAAATCCCTTCACAATAAAAGGGATTTTATTCAAACTGTAAAATGTGCCGGTGTATTATTTAATACTCTGCAGGGTTTTGATGTAGTTGGCACGAACATAAATCGCCGGATCACCGATATTCCGGTGGCTCATGCTGCCTTTCATAGTTTCCACTGAATCATATTCTTTCTCTTCCATCCAGCGTTTCATATTTTCCAGAATGTTATGAACACAGCTGATCCCGTCCTTAAACAGAACGGAAGCCAGCATGGTTACATCCGCACCGGCCATCAGCATTTTGATTACATCGGTGCCATGATAAATGCCGGTGGAGGCGGCCAGGCTGGCATTTACTTTACCTTTTAAAATTGCCAGCCAGCGCAGGGGCAGCCGCATTTCGTGTTCGGTGCTGAATTTTAAATCCGGCACTACTTCCAGATTATCCAGATCAATATCGGGCTGATAAAAACGGTTAAACAGAACCAGTCCGTCCGCACCCGCTTTTTCCAGTCTGGAGGCCATATTCGCAAAGGCAGAAAAATAGGGGTTCAGTTTCATTGCTACCGGAATGCCCACCGCTTCTTTTACCGTTTTCAAGCTTTCAAGATACAGGTTTTCAACCGCTTCGGAGGTCATCTCCAAACTGGTGGGAATATAATAGACGTTCAGTTCAATGGCATCGGCGCCGGCTTCTTCCATCTTACGGGCATACTTGGTCCAGCCGCCGGGGGTTATTCCGTTCAGGCTGCCGATAATGGGAATGTCCACTTTCTCTTTCAAAAGGGCAATATGCTTTAGATAGTCCTCCGCGTGCAGATTCCTGTATTCTTTGGGTTCCGGCAAATAGGTTACCGCTTCGGCATAGGATTCATTATGATAACTCATGTAATAGTCAACTTCATTTATTTCATGATTTATCTGTTCCTCAAACAGCGAATACATGACCACCGCCGCAGCTCCCAGATCTTCCAGCCGCCTGACTTTGTCCACGTTTCCGGAAATCGGCGAGGATGAGACGACCAGCGGATTCTTTAACTTTAAGCCCATGTAAGTGGTTGACAGATCCATATTTATCTCCTTTACACTAATTCATTCAACATCAAAAAAAAATCAATTTAAATAATGGCCGGTAATTTATTTAACGCCGGCCCTTCCACTTCAGAGATCAGGCTTCGCTGGTTGCCGGTCCGGTCTCGTACAGCCGGGACATCCGTTCGTATAACTGCCAGCGGTTATTCACTTCTTCCTGCGCCTTTTCCAGCAGCAGCGCCGCCCGTTCCGGCATGCTCTTGGTCAGCATTTTGAAACGGGTTTCATTATAGATGTAATCGCGCAGCGCAATTTTCGGCGGTTTGGAATCCAGCCTGAACGGGTTTTTATCCTGCTGGGCTAATTCCGGATTGAAGCGGATCAGCGGCCAGTAACCGGAATCCACTGCCAGTTTCTGCTGGTTCATTCCAAATTTAAGATTATACCCATGCGCGACACAGTGGCTGTAAGCAATGACCAAAGAGGGGCCGTTGTAGTGTTCCGCCTCCATCAGCGCTTTCACGGTTTGGGTATCGTTAGCGCCCATGGCGATACGTGCCACATATACATAACCGTAACCGATCGCCTGCATGGCCAGATCTTTTTTGGGCATGGGTTTACCGGCGGCGGCAAATTTGGCTACACTGCCTATGGGTGTGGCTTTGGACATCTGTCCGCCGGTATTGGAATATACTTCGGTATCCAGCACCAGCAGATTTACGTTTCGGCCGGAAGCCAGCACATGGTCCAGGCCGCCATAACCGATATCGTATGCCCAGCCGTCTCCGCCCATAATCCAAACGCTTTTCTTCACCAGATAATCCGCCAGGCTTAACAGCAGTTTTGCCTGCTGATCCTTCGAATCCTGCAACTTTTCTTTCAGCGCTTTGATCCGTTCCCGCTGATCATAAATACCGGATTCATCACTCTGGTCGGCATCCAGAATCCCGCGCACCAGCTTATCGCCTATCTGGCCGGATAATTTATGCAACAGTTCGCGGGCCTGCTGATTATGCTTATCAATGGTCAGGCGGAAACCCAGTCCGAATTCCGCATTGTCTTCAAACAGCGAGTTGGACCAGGCCGGCCCCCGTCCCTCTTTATTCATGGTCCAGGGGGTGGTGGGCAGGTTGCCGCCGTAAATGGAGGAACAGCCGGTGGCATTTGCCACAATCATGCGGTCCCCGAACAACTGGGAGACCAGTTTTACATAGGGCGTTTCCCCGCAGCCGGCACATGCACCGCTGAATTCAAACAGGGGTTCCAGGTATTGAGACCCCTTCACTGTGTCAATGCGCACTTCACGGCGGTCATTTTCCGGAATGGTCAGGAAAAATTCCCAGTTTTTACTTTCCGGTTCCCGCAGCGGGATTTGCGGAAACATATTGATGGCTTTTTTACCGACTTCTTTTTTATTTTTAGCGGGACAGATTTCCACACACAACTCGCACCCGGTACAATCTTCCGGAGAAACCTGCAATGTATACATGGTGCCTTCCGGGTATTCTTTACCACGCACTTTGGTGGAAAGGAAGGTCTCCGGGGCATCTTTCAGCAGTTTCTGGTCATAAGTCTTAATCCGGATCACCGCATGGGGGCAGACCATGGCACACTTGCCGCACTGAATGCAGACTTCCGGGTCCCATACCGGAATTTCCATAGCGATATTGCGTTTTTCCCATTTGGTGGTGCCGGAGGGGAAGGTGCCGTCGGGGGAAAAAGCGCTCACCGGCAGTTCATCCCCCTCGCCGGCAATAATGCGGGCGGTAACTTCTTTAACAAACTCCGGTGCCTTATCTGAAACGATGGGCGGCATTTCAATATGGCTGCTGGTTTTTTCGGGCACTTTCATTTCATGCAGATTTTCCAGCGTTTCGTCCACCGCAGCAAAATTCTTCTGCACGATTTCTTCGCCTTTCTTCCCGTAAGTCTTGCGAATGGATTCCTTGATCGCGGCAATGGCTTCATCCCTTGGCAGCACTCCCGAAATGGCAAAGAAACAGGTCTGCATTGCCGTATTGATGCGGTTCCCCATTCCGGTTTTACGAGCCACATCATAGGCATTGATCATATAAAACTTCAGTTTTTTATCGATGATCTGCTGCTGCACTTTACGGGGAATTTTATCCCACACCTCTTCCGGATTGTAAGGGGCATTCAGCAGAAATGTCGCGCCCGGCACTGCAGAGCGCAGCATATCATATTTCTCCAGAAATACAAACTGATGGCAGGCTACAAAATTTGCCTGATTGATCAGGTAAGTGGAATGAATGGGCTTTTTTCCGAAGCGGAGATGGGAAGTGGTAATTGCGCCGGCTTTTTTTGAATCGTAAACAAAATAGCCCTGCGCGGAATATTCCGTTCCTTCTCCAATAATTTTAATGGAGTTTTTATTGGCGCCAACGGTACCGTCCGCACCCAACCCGTAAAACAGCCCGCGAAAAACATCTTTACCTTCAGTGGAAAATCCGGGATCGTATTCGATGCTTTTGCCGGAAACGTCGTCTTTAATTCCGACCAGAAAATGATTCACAGGCTTTTCTTTTTTCATTTCATCGAACACACCCTTGATCATTGCCGGGGTAAATTCTTTAGAGGATAACCCATAGCGGCCAGCGAGCACCCGCGGATATTCATCCAGCGGCAGTTCATCATTGGAGCGGGCTTCATTTAAAGCGGTAACGATATCTTCGTAAAGGGGATCGCCTGCACTGCCGGGTTCTTTGGTGCGGTCCAGTGCGGCAATCACTTTAACGGTTTTAGGCAGCGATTTTACAAAAGCATTAATGGAGAAGGGGCGGTATAACCGGACTTTCACCACACCCACCTTTTCGCCCTGTTCCGCCAGATATTCCACGGTTTCATGTGCGGCTTCGGCGCCGGAACCCATTAAAATAATCACCCGTTCCGCTTCGGGATGCCCCACATAATCAAACAGATGATACTGGCGGCCGGTTAATTCGGCAAAACGGTCCATCTGCTTCTGCACAATGGCCGGGCATTTTTCATAAAAGGGATTATTGGCCTCCCGCGCCTGGAAGAAAACATCAGGATTCTGGGCAGTCCCGCGGATGAACGGCTTATCAGGAGACAACGCCCGCTGGCGGTGCGCAATAACCAGTTCATCATCAATCATCGCTTTCATATCGTCCAGGGTTAATTCTTCAATTTTCTGCACTTCATGGGAAGAACGGAAACCGTCGAAAAAGTGCACAAAAGGCACCCGGGCTTCCAGAGTGGCAGCCGTAGAAATTAAAGCAAAATCGGTAATTTCCTGAATGGAGTTGCTGGCCAGCATGGCAAAGCCGGTGGAGCGGGCCGCCATGACATCGCTGTGGTCGCCAAAAATTGAAAGGGCATGAGTAGCAACTGTGCGTGCCGATACATGAAAAACGGTGGATGTTAACTCACCGGCAATCTTAAACATATTGGGAATCATCAACAGCAGCCCCTGGGAAGCGGTAAAGGTGGTGGTCAGTGCACCGCTCTGCAGGGCACCGTGCACCGCCCCGGAAGCGCCGCCTTCACTCTGCATCTCCACCACATCGGGTATGGTGCCCCAGATATTTTTCTGCCCGATGGCGGACCAGGCATCCGACCACTCGCCCATGGGGGAGGACGGGGTAATGGGATAAATGGCGATGACTTCGTTTACTTTATGAGCAACGTGAGCCGCAGCTTCATTTCCGTCGATGGTTACTTTTTTTCGCTGCATTACAATCTCCTCTGCTAAAATATAAATCTATATCCAACCGGTATTCTTTACCAGAAATTTTAAAGCCCCCCAAGATATTGAAAGCCTATAATTTTTTCAAGAGAAAATATTTTTATCACAAACGACGAATTAATAAGGATTTTAGCGAATTAGGAATGAGAAGCAGGTAAGGGGAAAAATCATGTAATACAAAAAGGAAAATGTGTGATGGGATGGGCGAAATGGCTTGTTTAACCTGTTTAAACGTTTAAACTGGTTTTTACCGTAGAAAAAGGATCCAAGCCGGCTGTCTCACTTCCCCGTTTTTGCGGCCCCTACGCAGTCTTCCGGAATTTCCGGGGAAGCGGCCCTTTCTGAATACATCACAATTTATTTAACCACTCCATTAGTAAACAAATGAGCAAACCAGCAGGTAACTCTCTTCCCTTTTTACCGGTAACGCACCCAGCGAATTACCTCCGGCAGAGTGGGCCGTTTACCGGTCATTAAAATACCAATGCGGAAGATACGGGCGGACAGCCAGATAATTCCTACAATTGTTACCAGGTTTATGCCGATAGCCAGCAATATTTCCCATAAGGGGGGCGTCACCAGGGAAATGCGCATAAACATCAGCAATGGGGTAAAAAAGGGAATAAAGGATAATACCTGGCTTAAATCCGAAGTGGGATTCCGCACAATTGCAAAACTGACCACAAAAGGAATAATCACCAGGATGGTAACGATCATTGAGAGGGACTGCATGTCCTGCATGTCCGAAGAGAGAGAGGCGGCAGCGGCATACAGGGTGGAAAACGTAAAATAACCGATGATGAAAAACAATATAAAATAGAACATGATCATCGGCGAAATTGAAAACACGTCTGAAAGATTCGGAACAGATGCGGTGCCGATTATGAATCCCACGGAAGCCAGTACACTCCACAACACATATTGAACAAGTCCGACACTGCCGACCCCCAGCAGTTTGCCCATCAGAAGCTGAAATGAATTGGCTGAAGACAGCAGCACTTCCACTATCCGGGAGGTTTTCTCTTCAATAATGCTCCGCATAATGGTTTGTCCGTAAAGAATCAGGGTCATATACAGCAGGAACAGAAAAACCATGGAAATAACGTACTCTTCTTCGAAACCCTTCTCCTGCTCTTCTCCCTTTACCACCTTCAGGGTTTGAATC
>JBAPTX010000081.1:0-4126 GCA_049282375.1 Calditrichia bacterium | reverse complement strand
GATCTCGCCCGTACTGAAAAACAATATCAGGCTGAAAACCTGATTTTGGAGCAGTTGGATAAAAAAATTCATTTGATGGGGAAAAAAGTCCGATTATTTAATACTGAAATCCATAATAAACAACAAGATATCACTGTTATGAAACGGGAAATAGTGCAATTGCAGGGAAAAATTCAAAATCTGCAGGATATGTTTAAAAAACAGGCGGTTTTTGCTTATAAATATCATCGCGGTCAACAGTTGGACTGGATATTGGGTGCTGAAAATTTTAACCAGGCCCTTATCCGGTTTCGCTATTTTCAGAAAATTTCGGCTTTGGAAAGGGACATCTTTCTTGAATTAAATAATTCCCGCCGGGAAAGGGAGGAAAAACAGGCCCGCCTGGAACAGGATTTACATTCTGTGCAACAGCTATTGGCCGCATTGGAAAGTGAGGAAAAACAGGTAAGAGAAACTCAGCTTCGCAAATCGGCTGTTGTAAAAAGGATTTCTCATAATAAACAGCTGTTAAGCAAAGCCATAAATGAAAAGCGGGAAAGTTATGAAAAAATAAAACACATGATTGCCCGGCTGGAAAAGGAGCGGTCCAGCCGTCAGTTATCTGCTCCCGCTCAACAAAAATGGGACCGGCTTTCCGGCGGTTTTATTCAAAACAAAGGAAAACTGAATTGGCCGGTGAGTGGAAAGCTGCTTCATGAATTCGGGCAATACCGCAACCCCAAACTTAAAACTGTGATGCAGAATACCGGAATCGATATCCGGGCTGAACACGGGCAAAATGTCCGGTGTGTATTCCCGGGAATCATCAGCATGATCACCTACCTCAGCGGATTTGGGAATATCGTTATAGTGGACCATAATGACAGCTACTACACTGTTTACGGACATCTGGACCAGATTTTTGTTAATGCGGGCTCTTTTATTGATGACGGTGCTGCATTGGGAACGGTGGGAACGAGCGGCTCTCTTGAAGGGGATGGACCTCTCCTTCATTTTGAATTATATGGAAATAACAAACCATTAAATCCGCTTCACTGGCTTAAAAAATTTAACTGACAGCAGCTTGCCTCTTGATTTTTATAGTGGCAATTATTATAATTATCAGAGGGTCAAATATCTATAATTAATTCACTTATCAATTTTTATTGAGGAGGTTTCTATGTCCAAAGGAACAGTAAACAAAGCGATCATCATTGGACGGCTTGGTTCCAAGCCGGAGGTCCGCTATGTGCCGAGTGGCAGCGCCGTGGCCAACTTCAGTGTGGCGACAAACCGCAGCTATAAAGACAAGGATGGGAATTGGAAAGAGGAAACCGATTGGCACCGGGTATCGGCATGGACTAAGTTAGCTGAATTTAGCCAGAACTACCTGGATAAGGGAATGCGGGTATATGTGGAAGGCCGAATTCAGTATCGGGAATGGGAAGATCAGAATGGAGTAAAGCGCACTTCAACTGATATTGTTGCCAATGATATCCAAATGCTTGATTCTAAAGAATCCCGCAGCACTGAACAGGAAGATTTTAAAGAACCCAAGATGCCGCCGCCTGAATCAATGGATACTTCATCCCAGGATGATGAAGATGTCCCCTTTTAGTCACAGAAAAAGCTCCTCTTTATGAGGAGCTTTTTTGTAATTGGAAAGTATGAGATTTGTTGTTTCTATTATGACCCGCAAGGGACTTGTCAAATATTTACAGGAGTTACTTTACAGTGAAAAAAGTATGGCTGATTCTTTTATTAACCCCTCTGCTTTTGTTCGGTCAGGATGATTACTCGTATCAAAATCAGGACGAATATGGAATGGGGCTGTCGATAGCCATGTCCGGCTTCGGGATTGGCGGATATTACCGTTTTGCCATGCCCAATGATTTTTTTGTGGGTGCCAGTCTGGATTTTTATTTAATGCGGGATGAAAAACAGGTTACCTATTATGATCCCTATTACGGAATTCCCATAGAGCGAAACAAGGTAAACCGGTTATATGTAATTCCTTTTACAGTGGAGTTGAAACGGCGGTTATTTGCAGAAAGCATTGAAGACTCGTTTCGCCCTTACCTGATTGGTGCCGCCGGGGCAACCTTTGGAATGAATTTTCCCAAAATCGCCGGCCTGGATGATGAATATCGTACAACCTTCAATTTGGAAATTGGATTTGGGGTTGATTTTACCCGCGACAATGATTTTTATGTATCGGTTCGCCCGCAATACCGGATTATATATTTCCCGGAAGAAATTGCCAGTAAAAAAAATCATTCCAGTTTTGAAATTCGCATTGAACTGGGAAAACGCCGCTGATCTCCCTTTATCGTATTTATAAAATCAGAACTTCCTGTCCGGAAATTCTACTCTTCATAAATAAGATTACCGGGTTTAAATCCGTTTCTTCGGGTTTAAACCTTTTTTAATAGCCAAAATTCAATAGTCGGAGAAAATATAGATGATGTATTTTATTGATAATAATGGAATTACAGATCCCCGGGTAAATCTGGCAATGGAAGAATATGCGCTGCGGAATGTGGATATTGATCATGACTATCTTCTTTTTTATATCAATGAACCTTCCATTATCATCGGAAGACATCAGAATACTTCGGAAGAAATCAATGCTCCCTATGTGGAAGAACAGGGCATACATATTGTGCGGCGCATTTCCGGCGGTGGCGCAGTTTATCACGATTTGGGAAATTTGAATTTCAGCTTTATCACCCGCTTTGAACCTTCCCACTTCAACAATTATCAGAAATTCACCGGCCCGATGGTGGAAGCCTTGAATACCTTAAATGTTCCGGCGGAATTAACCGGTCGCAATGATGTAGTGGTAAAAGGACGTAAAATTTCGGGCAATGCACAGTTTACCAGCAAAGATCGCATGTTCAGCCACGGCACCCTTCTATTTGATGCCAATCTGGACGATGTTACCAAGGCATTAAAAATGAAAACCGGTAAATTTGAATCCAAAGGAATAAAATCCATCCGCAGCCGCGTGGCGAATATCAGCGAATTTTTGGATCAGCCGCTTGGTATCGAGCAGTTTCGAAAAATCCTGCTTGATCATGTATTTGCCAAATCCGAAGAAATCCCCATGCACTCCTTTTCAGCAGAGGATTGGGACAATATTCGAAAATTGGCGCATGAAAAATACAGTAACTGGCACTGGAATTTCGGTGAATCACCGGAATTTAATTATCAAAACTCCCGTCGGTTTCCCTTTGGCGAAATCGATGTACGGGTTTTTGTAAACAAGGGGATAGTCGAAAACATTAAATTTTATGGTGATTTTTTTTCCCGCCGCGAAATTGAAGAGCTTGAAAATCTGTTTATAAATCAGCCCTATTCCCGCAGTCATTTTTCCGGGTTGCTCTCCAGAATACAGCTCACTGAATTTTTTGGCGACATTTCTGATGAAGATTTTCTGGACCTTTTCTTTTAATTTTAATAGGCGGGAATACCTATTCCGGCGGGCTGTTAAAGCTCTGAAT
The DNA here is from genome assembly GCA_049282375.1 of Calditrichia bacterium. GTDB lineage: Bacteria > Calditrichota > Calditrichia > RBG-13-44-9 > RBG-13-44-9 > JBAPTX01. The sequence goes on along the minus strand of JBAPTX010000081.1, from coordinate 644 downwards.
TCAAATATACCTAACGATCATTCAAGTTCTTTAACTGCATATTCCCTGAATTCAATTTCACGTTCTTCCAGCAATTTTCTTATCTCCAATAACTGACGGCTGGTTGCGATACCCGCTTTCCACCAGCCCGTACAGACGCCATCCGCTTCCAAACGATTCAGCAGATCCTGCGTCCGGTAATCAATTTTTGCCGGAATTTCTTCTTTCAGCGGAGTTCCCGTCAGGGGCAGGAAATAATGCACCTGAATACGGGCCTGGTATCTGCGATGCAGTTTTTTGATCAGCTTCAGTGTATCCCGCCGATCGTCCGGATTTTCTTCGGGAAAACCAATAATGACATCCACCACGGGCTGCAGGCCGGCCTCGCGGGTAAGCCGGCAGGCATGGGAAATTTCTTCCACTCCATGCCCGCGCCGCATCTTTTTCAGCAGCCTTTCACTTCCGCTTTGGGCCCCTATGGCAATTTTCTTGTTGCTGCAGTATCCCGCAAGCAGTTTTACCAGCTCAGGTGAAAAAGTATTCGGTCGTGTTTCCGAGGGAAAAATGCCGTATTCAAGAAACTCAGTGCCATTTGCAGTGCAAAATTCCAATAATTCACGGATAATTTCCAATCGGGTCTGATGACCGGCGGAAGCACCATACTC
>JBAPTX010000080.1:0-15199 GCA_049282375.1 Calditrichia bacterium | reverse complement strand
ACCGCCTGCTGCCACTGGCTTTTATTGGGAAGATTGCGGCGGCTCTGGATGCGCAGCACCGCATTATTTGCCGGCCGGCCATTTGGAGTAACCAGATTCCGGAGCTGCTGCAGACATACCTGTTTTTCCTGCTGGTGGTCCGCGGATTCAGAAGTATTCAGATGGCAGGCCAGGAAGTACTGATCTACTTCGCGGCAGATTTCAATGCGGGGCAAAATGAAAAGGGCTTTCCCGAATTCTTCCCAGAGCTCACCTGCCGGCGCGGCGGGATCAAACTTAATTCCACCGAAGAAGCGCGACTGCGCACTGCCTGATTCCTGCAATCGGGTGTTCATCGCGCTGATCATCTGCCGCAAGTTCCACTCAGTGCCGGCATTTACGAAGTGAGCGCTGCCGAGACCGGCGTATTCCCGCAAACCGTCCCGGCTGTGCCAGTAAATTTTCGGGAACAGCGGCTGCGCCTGCAGCCAGGCGGGCAAATCAAGCGGGCCTGTTGCCACCTGCAGCCGGACAATCTTCCGGTTTTCATTTTCCTGTGCCCGGATTCTCTTTTGCAGCTCTGCCACTGAGCGGTCGAGTAAAATCATCAGGCGTCTCCCCGGTAAAGAGTGGCGATGCCGAAAGTCAGCGGAATCGCCCGCACATTGCCGAAGCCTGCCAGCCGCATCAGCCGGCAGAATTCCTCTCCGTAGGGAAAAGTTTCCACAGTCTGGTTCAAATAGCGGTAGGCGTACTGGTCGCCGGAAATCATTCCACCGATTCGCGGCAGGATGTGCCGGAAATAAAACAGATACAGCTTCCGCATCAGCGGATTCTCAGGCAGTGAAAACTCAAGGATCAGCATCCTTCCGCCGCTCCGCAGCAGGCGCTTCATCTCCCGCAGGGCGGTATCCACCTCCTGCACGTTCCGGATCCCGAAAGCAATGGTCAGCACCTCAAAACTGGCCCGGCGGAAAGGAAGGGCCATTGCATCCGCGGGAATCATATAGACGGAGTGGTCAAATCCCTTTTCTGAAATTTTGCGGCGGCCGATTCGCAGCATTTCGCGCGCCATATCGATTCCCGCCGCCAGTTCAATGCCGGGATTTTCCCGCAGCAGGGTCAGCAGCACATCCCCGGTGCCGGTGGCCAGGTCCAGCACCCGCAGCGGCCCGCCTTCAGGCAGATTTGCCACTATTCGATTCCGCCAGGCCACATCCCTTCCCAGAGAAAGGGTGCGGTTCAGAAAATCGTAGCGGCGGGCAATCCGGTCGAACATGCGCCAGACCTCCCGCCGGGAAGGCGGCTGAGTTTTATCGGAAAAAATTGCTGGATCTTTTTTATTCATTATTTTTAGCTCAATCCGTATTTTTTAATGCAATTTTTACAATTCGCGCGGCTCTGATTTTAGCTGATGCCAACTTGACTGTGCGAACCGCCCGGCCATTGCGAGCTTAGTTGAAGAATGATCCTTTTGAAAGAGCAGTTTTCGAAAGAATAAAACCGAAACTGTATTTTCTTCTATAAACCGTCACCCTGAGAATTGCCTTATTTAAAAAGGGCAACGGAAGGGCCCGCCTAAGAGTGAATTTGATAAAAGAAAAACATGAACGCCAACCGCTTTTACATCAAATTTCAGGCAGTCTGCAGGCGGGAAATGATTTTCCGGCAAATTTCTGCCGGTGCAGTCCGGGAGGTGTCCACCCGAAGCCGGCTGTAGCGGTGGTAAAGCGGAAGCCGCTCATGGTAATGAAGCCGGGCGTCGGCATCGGCATCGGATTCACTGAGCAGGGGCCGGGAAGCATCACGGCTGAGGCGGTTTATCAGCACCGGCAGGGGCGCATCGGTCCAGACCAGCAGACTCTGCGGCTGCAGGTGTTCCATATTTTCCGGGGACAGCACCACCCCGCCGCCGCAGTCAATCACCGTTTCCCCTGCATCGTCCAATCCGGAAATCACCTGCTTTTCCGCTTCCCGGAATGCGGACCATCCTTTCCGGCGCACTATTTCTGGAATGGACATTCCCAGCAAATTTTCTACCTTTTTATCGGTTGAAAAAACGGGCCAGCGAAGTTCATTCGCCAACAATTCCGCTATTGTTGATTTACCGCTGCCGCGAAAACCGATAATTACCACCCGCCTGTATTTTGTTATGTTCCGGCCGCTCACGGGCGAATCTCCTGCCAGACCTCCCGGACCGCTTCGGGGGGTATTTCCAACCCGGTGAAAAGCCGGAATTGATAAACCGCCTGCTGTAAAAACATTTCCACACCGGAAATGGTCCGGCAGCCCCTTTCAGCAGCTTTTTTCAGCAAAGCAGTTTCAGGAGGATTGTAAATGCAGTCCAGCACCAGACATCCGGGCTGCAGGAATGCGGCTATCGCCGGCACCGCTTCCACAGCAGGCGCCATTCCCACCGGAGTTGCCTGAATAAAGCCTCCCGGCGGCACGGCAGGCGCTTCACCCGGCATCAGGTAACTGATCCCAAACCGCTGCGCCAGCCGCTGTCCCGTCTCCCGGTTGCGGCCGGAGACTTTAATCTGTTTAATACCCATCTGCTGCAGAGCGCTGATGGCGCTGACGGCGGTTGCACCGGTGCCGTAAACCAGCACGCCGTCGGCAAGCTGTTCCCGGTGCGGCGCCAGAATCCGGTAAAGCGCCATAAAATCGGTGTTGAAACCGTACCAATGCTGGTTATGCTTCACCACAGTGTTGCAGACGCCGCTTCGCGCAACCGCAGGGGACAGCCGCTGCAGCATGGCGGTTATCCATGCCTTGTGCGGCATGGTGATGCTGAATCCATCCATCCGTTCCGCCCAGACCGGCCAGATCTCCGGCAGGTTTTTTCCCGGCAAATTGAAGTAAAGCCCGAAATCCGGTTCACAAAAACGGTTCAGCAGCCGGTTGTGAAGCTGCCAGCCCCGGCTCTGGTTTAATGGATATCCCAGCAAACCAAAAAGCCGGGTTCGGCTGTTTTTCTGCGGCAGCCGGTAAACATCCCGCAACTGCTGCAGAGTAAACTGACCGGCAGCCGTTTCACTCTTTACCTCCACAGAAACATAGGTCCAGAAATTTCCCTGCAACGCGCCCAGCAACCGGGAGGGCATTCCTGCTTCTCCCATGGCATGAATGACCAGTGGTTTTCTTTGTTCACGAAAAGATTTTAGAAGCTGCAGTGCCAGGATGCTGTGGTTTAAATGAGCCGCAGTAAACACCAGTTTGTAAACGGCGGCAGGGACCTGCAGCATTTGTTCCAGCATCCCCTGCAGCCGGGCCGGATCAGTCACTTCGGTATGGCAGGAAAGAATCAGATGACTGCGGGCGCCGGCAGGTAACTGCGGCAATATTAAATCCGCCTGCTCCCATTCCACATCCAGATAATCCATCCCGGTCTGCAGCGCCTTCCGGAACAGGATTATCCGCTGCCGCAAATCAATACTGCAGAATCCGCCCTGCTGCGGCGAGCGCCAGGTCAGGATCAGCGGCTGGCGGAAAGTGCTGCGAAGCTGCTGCAGGGGAAAAAAGGGCAGATAGTCCAGACGGAGTTCAACCAGATCCGCGGAGCGGCAGCCTGCCGCCAGTTGGGGCAGATCCGCCTCCCTGCGCGGCATAATGCTGGCGCACAATTTAAGCCGGGCCAATTGCGCGCCTCAGTTCGGCTTTCCCCACCGGCACCAGCAAGCGGGGCTTTCCCGGCGCTTCCAGCAAAGTAAACCGTGCCTTGCGCCGGCGGGCTTTCTTGTCCAGTTGAATAATTTGCCAGATGCGATCAAATTCATATTCTGCAGCAGAAACCTGATTCAACCCGAAACGCTCCAGCAGCGCTGAAAATGCTTCACGCCGGGGTGCGGGGAAACCCAGCATTTTTTCGGAAAGGTGCAGCGCGGTGTCCATTCCCGCGGCAACGGCAAACCCGTGCTTAATATTATAATGGCTTATTTTTTCAATGGCATGACCGACAGTGTGCCCGAAATTCAGGAGAGTGCGGTAGCCTTCTTCCATTTCGTCAGTTGCCACCACCTTCATTTTAAGTTCGGCACAGCGGGAAACCACCCGCTGCAGAACATCCGGCTCCTTTTTCAGAATCTGCTCGATATTTTTCTCCAGCAGTTCCCATAAATCGCCGGGCAGAATAACTGCATACTTGCACACTTCCGCCAGGCCGCTGCGGAATTCTTCCTGCGGCAGGGTGGAAAGGAAATCCAAATCCATAAAAATTGCGCGGGGGTGATAAAAAGCCCCGATCAGGTTTTTGCCGCGGGGGTGGTTGAGCCCCACTTTGCCGCCAATGCTGCTGTCCACCATTGCCAATAGACTGGTGGGCACCTGAATATACGGAATGCCGCGGAAGAGACTTGCCGCCACATACCCGGCAAGATCGCCCGTTACCCCGCCGCCAATGGCCAGCAGCAGGGAATCGCGGCCGGCGCGGTGGCGGATCATGGCATCTTCCAGGCAGGTTTTCCAGCGGCGTGATTTGCTGTTTTCCCCGGCCGGAAAACTCAGAATTTCCCGGAAATGATCCAGTGTGGAAAAATGGGAGATGATTTCTTCATCATAGTGGGAGACCAAATTTGAATCCGCGATTACATAGATGGAATGCTCCGGAAAATGCTCGCGGACAAAATCCAGCAGACGGGGCCAGAGGCTGTTTCCCAGAATAACCGGTACTTCGCGCCGGGCGGATTCAATCTGCAGGGACAGATTCGGCATAGGATTCCTGCCAGCGGATAAAATGATTGATTTTGCGGGTTAGCTGTCTGAATTGCTGTGGAGAAAGGGCCTGCTGCGGATCGGACCAGGATTCCTCCGGAGAAGGGTGCACCTCGACTATAAGCCCGTGGGCACCGGCGGCAAGGGCAGCCAGGCTCATGGGTTCAATCATATCCCGCCGCCCGGTGCCGTGGCTGGGATCCACGATAACCGGCAGGTGGGAAATGGCTTTTATGGCAGGCACCACATTCAGGTCCAGGGTATTGCGGCTATACTCCACAAAGGTGCGGATACCCCTTTCGCACAAAACAACCTGTCCATTTCCTTCATTCATAATATATTCAGCACTCATCAGGAATTCGTCCAGCCGGGCGGACATGCCCCGTTTCAGCAGCACCGGTTTTCCGGACTTGCCGGCCGCCTGCAGCAGCTTGATGTTCTGCATGTTGCGGGAACCAATCTGCAGCATATCGGCATATTCCGCCACCAGATTTACATCACCGGCATCCAGCACCTCAGTCACAATTTTGATCCCGGTTTCCCGGCGGGTTTTGGCCAGCAGGCGCAATCCCTCTTCGCCCAGACCTGGGAAACTGTAGGGACTGGTGCGGGGTTTGAAAGCGCCGCCCCGCATCAGCCGCACTCCGTTAGAGGAAACCAGCCTTGCTGTTGCCAGGATCTGCTGTTCGGATTCAACAGCACAGGGGCCGGCTATCATTACCGGATGCGCCCCCCCAAGCTCAACATCTCCCAACCGGATAATGGTATCTTTCCTGCGGTATTCACGGCTGACCAAATGAAAGTGTTTGTTTTCTGCCATTAAATCATTCATTTTCAAATAATATTCTGCCTGCAAGTACCGGTCTTTTCTAACCGGTGATACTGCCCTGTAAATGGCTGAACCGACTAAATTGTTTCCATTGACTGTAAAAGAAACTATTAAAATTACTTATACTGCTGCAAAATTTATTTAAATTCAACCTGCATTCAAACTGATTTTTCAGAGAGTAAAAGCAGGAATTGGAACCGGCCAAAATGGAAAGAAAAAATAAATACATCAGCTTTTCGCGTCCGGAAAATTAAGGTCCCGCATTATTAATTAGGCATCTCCGGATTAATCCCCCAGGGGGAGCATTCGGAAATGCCGGGTCTGCAACGCCGGGTGATCCGGCGGGCGGCGTCCCGCAATCATTTCTTTGTATTACCGCCATTCCTGCTTTATTATGGTGCAAACATATTAAACTTGAAGCGGGAGCTTTATGAAAACAGCCATTCAACAGATGATAGAGACCGGCCGCCGGATGTACGATAAAGGCTTAATCGCCGCCAGCGAAGGGAACCTGAGCTGCCGCCTGAGTGAAAAGGAAATTCTGGTAACCGGCAGCGGTGTGTGTAAGGGCGAGCTATCCGCGGCAAACCTTACTGTAATCAATCCATCCGGAGAGCCGGTACAAAACGGCCCCAGACCTTCCAGCGAGCTGCTGCTGCATCTGGAAGTTTACCGCCAGCGGCCGGAGGTCAGTGCGGTTATACATGCGCACCCGCCGTACGTGCTGGCACTGAACCTGGCGGGCCTTGCGCCGGACAAGCCCTATTTGCCCGAGAGCGCGCTGCTGCTGGGAAAAGTGCCAACTGTGCCCTATGCCCGCCCCTCCACGCCGCAGGTGCCCCGCAGCATTCATACCCACATCAAAAAAACAGATGTGCTGATCCTGGACCGCCACGGCAGTCTGACCGTGGGTGCTTCCTTAAAAGAAGCTTATCAGAAGCTGGAGATTCTTGAACATACCGCTAAAATTATCTGGCTGGCCCGGCAGGCCGGTAATCCCCGGCTGCTGGATTCCGGCGAGCTTGCCGCACTGGAGCGGATGCGTAAATCCGTTTACGGGTTAAATTACCCTGTCCTGCCGTTTAAAAGTGAAACCGAGTGAAGCAGATAAAAATGGATTCGGAATTGAATAAAATCCTTTCCTTTACCGCAGTTCATCCGTGTTCTGTATCCGCAAATTTTTATTTTCCCCATCACGTTAAAAATATTTTTTTAATGTTTTTGGAAATTAGCAGTTTATCTTTAAAAGTATTTGGTTGAACTAAGGGATTATCGGCGGCCAAACGGGAAAACCTGCCCGGACGCTGCCTCTCAAAAACAGGAGAGATGTATGATCAAAAAGTACTGGATTTTATTAATTGCTGTTTTTGTTTTTCAGGCGGCACAGGCATCGTGGCGGCCGGATGAAAAACTGGTGCAGGTCATGGTTGCTTCTCAGGCTGAAGTGCAGCAGATCCTGCAGGAAAAATTTAATGTGGATGAACTCAAACAGGACAAAGTAAGCATCTACGTGGTGCCTGCCGAACTGGAGCGCCTGAAAGCGATGGGTTACACCCCGGAAGTGCTGATTGATAATCTGGAAGCCTGGTCGGCCGCTTTCCGTGCAAATCCCGAGTTTGCCACTTACCATGATTATTATAATACCCTCACGCTGGTGGACAGCCTGCTGCTGGCTTATCCCAATTTAATTGAAAAGCATATCTACGGATATACTCCCCAGAATAAAGAACTTTATGCGGTGAAAATCAGCGACAATGTCAGCGTGGATGAACCGGAGCCGGAAATCAGTTTTGACGGCTGCCATCACGGCGATGAAATTATGGGGTCGGAAGTGATTATCCGGCTGATGCGCGATCTCTGCAATCAGTACGGCAGTGATCCCCAGATCACCGGACTGGTGAACAGCCGGGAGGTCTGGATTTATCCGTTCATCAATCCCGACGGCCGGCAGGTGCCCAGCCGCTACAACTCTGCCGGTGTGGATGTTAACCGGGACTGGGGATACATGTGGGACGGCGAAGGCGGCAGCACCGGACCATTTTCCCAGCCGGAATCGCAGATTGCCCGCAACTGGATCAACGAAAATCAGTTTGTGATCAGCCAGACCAACCACGGCGGCACCGAATCCATTTCCTATCCCTGGAGCTACCGCCCGGCATCCTGCCCGGATGATGCGCCAATCGATTTTCTGGCGGCCGGATATTCCGCCACTTCCGGCTATGCCAATCTTGATTATTTTCAGGGTTACAATGGAATGTACCCCATTAACGGCAGCGCCAAAGATGCCTTTTATGGGGTAATGGGTTCTGTTGGCTGGACAACGGAAGTCTCCTATGATAAACAGCCGCCTGCATCACAAATCAACACCTACTACGGCTACAACAAACCGGCAATGCTGTACCTGATCGATATGGCCGGAAAAGGGATAAAGGGAATGGCGATGGATGCTGTTTCCGGCGCAGGAGTGCCCGCAATGGTATGGGCCAGTTCCGGCAGTAATGATTTCTGGCCGGTTTATGCCGATCCGGTCGTGGGCGATTTTCATAAATTCCTGCTGCCCGGCACTTACAACCTGACCTTCACCGCCAACGGATACCAGCCCGCCACTGTAAATAATGTGGTGGTGGTAGATACCGGCGCAACAGCGGTGAATGTGCAGTTGCAGCCGCAGGTCGGCAGCTATGCCTACCGGGTGGTTTACTGCCGGATTCCCGGCAACAACAATTCGGATGAAGGCAACACCCCTGCTGCACTGGGCGCACCGGATAATGTAAATTATTCTATCGGGCGTAATGGGTACGTCGTACTGGATATGGGCGAAAGTATCAGCGACTTCCCCGGAAACGATCTGCGGGTGGTGGAAGGCGATGCCTCGGCAGAGGGTTACACCGTGAAAGTAAGTCAGCAATGGACCGGCCCCTGGCAGACAGTCGGGATCGGCAACGGCACTCAGGATTTTGATATCAGCAGCACCGGGCTCAGCGAATTCCGTTATGTCCGCATCGAAGACGACGGCGACGGATCGTCCGTTGCCGCCGATGCCGGTTTTGATCTTGATGCGGTGGAAGGCCGTTTGATTCCCGACAATGGCCCATTTGTTCTTGCCACCGGTTACCAGATCAACGATTCGCTATCAAATAACAACGGGGTTCTGGAAGCCGGCGAAACCGTTGCCATGGGTTTGAACCTGCAGAATCTGGGCGTGGATCCGGCGCAGAATGTAGCGGTTACCATCAGCAGCAACAGCAGTTATATTACAATTCTCAGCGACAGCGCCTGGTTCGGGAGCCTGAGTTCGGGCGGCACCGGCATTGTGGGCAGCTTCACCCTCGCAATTGATGCCGCCACTCCCAACAACAGCCATCTGAATCTGCAGGTGGAAATAACCTGCGACGGCGGTTACATCTGGAGCCATCCGCTCGACCTTTTTGTCAGGCAGGGAGCCCGGATTGCGTCAAACTACAATGATATCAATTTTCCCGAAACCTTCCTGAATTTTCCGGCGGATATCCCGCTGAGAATTACCAACAACGGCTCGGACAGCCTGCTGATTCATCAGTTCGGCACCGGCACCGCCGCCTTCTGGGTTACCGAAACCAGCCTGGCAGTGGCACCGGGGTCGCATCAGGAAATTATGGTTCACTTCCTCCCCATCGATACCCTGCTGTATCTGGATACGCTGCAAATCGCCAGCAACGACCCGGTTCATCTGGTGTATGAAATCCCGCTCTCCGGCCGCGGAATCCTGGCGCCGGATATTCAGGCCGCCCTGGACAGCATTGCCGTTCAGGTGCAGCCCACCGATTCGCAGGTGGTGAACCTGGGCATTGAGAATACCGGTCCGGGCGAACTGATTTTTACCGTACAGATCGGCAATTACCAGCCCGGCGGCACTGCCATTGAAGGGGCCGGCGGCAGTGACAGTTTCGGGCACATCTGGATTGACAGCGATGAAAGCAATGGGCCGCAGTATAACTGGATTGAACTGAGCACCGGCCTGGGAACCGAAATCCCGCTGAGCGGACTGAACAGTACCAGCAATATCATCCCCCTTGGTTTTGATGTTCCCTTTTATAACGAAGCATTTTCCAGTCTGCGGGTTTGTAATAACGGCTGGATCAGTTTTACCACCAATTCGGTCAGCTACAACAACACCGCCCTGCCCAGCAATCTTGCGCCGCGCGCCATGATTGCGCCGCTGTGGGATAATTTATATTTGCAGCCGGACAGCAAAGTATTCTACCTGCAGGAAGCCAACCGTTTTATCGTGCAGTGGGAAAAGCTCGCCACCGCAACGGGCTTTGGGCCTTATACCTTCGAATTGATCATTTTTGATACCGGCAATCTGATGCTGCAGTATAAAACTCTTACCGGGCTGGAAAACAGTTATACAGTGGGCATGCAGGACGGCTCTGCATCGGACGGTTTCCACATTGCCTTTAACGAGCCTTACCTGCATGAACAGATGGCCATTATGATTAATCGCCGCAGTTGGGTCAGCATCAATCCGCTGGGCGCCACCCTGCAGCCGGGAGCGCAGACCAACCTGCAGGTCATATTTAAAACGGAAGATTTCCCCCTCAGCGATTTCTGGGCCAGCGTGGAAATCAACAGCAACGACCCGGACGAGTCGCAACTGGTTATCCCCATCCATATGGTGGTGGATACAGTATCTTCCGGAATTGCAGGAAAGGAAATGCTCCCTGCGGAATACCGGCTGGCGCAGAACTATCCCAATCCCTTCAATCCCGAGACTGTGCTGGAGTACCAGATTCCGCAGGCCGGGGAAGTGCGGCTGGAAATCTACAATGTGCAGGGGCAGCGGGTCCGCACGCTGGTTAACGGCTGGCGCGCCGCCGGGCAGTACGAAGTAAAATGGGATGGTAAAGGCGAGCAGGGACTCTCCGCTGCCAGTGGTCTCTACTTCTACCGGTTGCAGGCCGGGGAGTTTATCAGCGTGAAACGCATGCTGCTGTTGAAGTAACAAAATTCTTTAATAAATATATTCCATAAGCCCTGTCATCCGGCAGGGCTTTTTTTATCTCCAAATGATCTGCAAACCTGCAGCAACTTCTTTGACTAATGATAGCCGGAAATTTTGAACGGGTAGAGCGGTACAGCCCGATTGCTGCCGCCGGCCTCTGACAGTCTGCGCCCTTTACGCTGACTCTTTTTGGCGCAATGCAGAGATGGCAGTTTTCATTCTGCGACTCTCAATAATGCTGTTGCCGGTACTTGGCCCTTCTGTTCAGGTAGAAAAGTTTTTTAACTGTTTTAAAGTCTGGTAAAACTTCCCCAGCGGAAACCCCACCACATTATAATAACAGCCTCGGATCTCTTTTATGAAAAGAGCGCCCAGTCCCTGAATCCCGTAGGCGCCGGCCTTATCGAATGGTTCGCCGGACTGCACATAGGCTTCGATCTCCGGCTCCGAAAGGTCATAAAAAGTTACCGAAGTCTGCTCAAAATCCACGATTTCCTCCTGCGGGGTGAGCAGACAAAAACCGGTGATCACCTGGTGGGTCCGGCCGCTGAGCGTGCGCAGCATGTGTGCTGCTTCCCCGTAATTACCCGGTTTTCCGAACAGGTGCTCATCCAGCGCAACCACCGTATCGGCCGAAATAATAAGACCGGCCGTTTCGCGCCCGGCCACCTCCTGCGCTTTTAACCGTGCATAATGCCGGGCATAATCCGCCGGCGGCATTCCTTCGACCGGTTCTTCCCGAATTCCGGAAGGCTGCACACTGAAACGGAGCCCGACCCCTTGGAGCAGTTCAATACGGCGCGGCGACCCGCTGGCCAGCACAATGGTCTTCTTTTCAAGCTGAGTAATGAGTTGATTGATGAAGTTCATGAATTTCGTAGAAAAAAGTAAAGTTCATCCCAGATAAATGGCCAGCAGCCCCACCAGCATATCGGCTTTCAGCAGGTTGCTGATAAAGCCCAGCCACTTGATGGTCTGATTAAAACGGATGCTGAGCATGCTGAACAGCAGCACCGGAAAAACCCCCAGCAGGATGACCGCCAGATAGACAGTATTATAATATCCGCTGAAGAATGGCCAGAGGGTAAGCGCCATGAGAAACAGAAAAGTTGCCGTAACAATCCGCAGGGTGGCGGGAATGCCGTATTTAATCGGGAAAGTAGCGGCCAGTTGCGCCGAATCGCCCCGGATATCCTGCATATCTTTTATCATTTCCCTTCCGAAGTGAAAGAAAAAGGCAAACAGCGCCGGATAAATAGTCGCCCGAACCCGTCCCACCGCCAGTCCGCCGTAAATAAACGCCATGGCCGAAGCCAGGCTGACCAGCAGATTGCCCCAGAGGGAAAGCCGCTTCAGTTTGTAAGAATAGAGAAACAGCAGCAGCGAAAAAAGAAATGCCAGTAGAAACACCGGCAGATTGATAAAGGCAGCCATTGCAATTCCAACCGTGAACAGCAGACCGGAAAGTGCCAGTGCGGTCTTTTCTGATATCATTCCGGAGGGCAGCACGCGGCCGGGTTTGTTTATGCGATCAATTTCCAGATCAAAATAGTCGTTAATACAGTTGGCCGCCGCCAGAATTAATCCGCCGGAAAAACAGGCCAGCAGGGTATGACTCAGCGGCTGCAGGGAACCGGTAACCAGAATGGCAATAAAGATGGACAGCACGGCGATTATCAGATTCACCGGCCGGATCAGTAGAAAAGCACCTTTCAGAGATGCAGACATAGCTGAATTCCATTTTCTATTGTAAGGAGTCGCTGTATTGACGGGTTCCACTTCCGGAATCTCATCGGGGCATTTTTTCGGACATTGGCTGCAGGCGGCCTTCCGGCATCAGACGGTATTCCGAGCCGCAATTGCTGCAAACAGCATCGCGAGGTTGTGCGCTTTCCTTTGGCAGGTCCAGCCGAATACCGCAGTGGCACATCCAGCCGATCCGCCGGGCGGGAACGCCCACCATCAATGCATAGGGTTCAACGTTTTTGTTAATAACCGCACCAGCGCCGATGAAACAGTATTCCCCCAGCGTTACCCCGCACACTACCGTGGCATTGGCGCCAATGGAGGCCCCTTTTTTCACGCGGGTATCGCGGTACTCATCCTTGCGGATAATGTGGCTGCGCGGATTTACCACATTGGTGAACACCATGCTGGGGCCGCAGAACACATCATCTTCCAGGTAAACATTATCGTAAATGGAGACGTTATTCTGCACTTTAACATTGTTGCCGATCACCACCCGCGAACCCACGAACACATTCTGTCCGAAGGAACAGCGCTCGCCGATACGGGCATTTTTCATCACATGGCAGAAATGCCAGATTTTGGTATTTTTGCCGATTTCCACCGGTTCGTCGATTACGCTGCTGGGGTGCGCATAATATTCTGTTCCGCTCATCCGGTTTCCTTTTTTTTGCTGCCAATATAAGCCGGGCCGAGGGTTGCAAACAACAGATAATCCAATAGCGGATGGCGGATTTCTCTGCTTTCCCGGTTCGGCAAAAGTGCATCAGGTTTGGGAGTAACGGAGAGCGGGAGAAACGAGGTATTGCAGATTGCAGATCGCGGATTTTTTCATCCCGACACATTGAGATTGTCGAACTGCAACAATCATCAGAATATGAAAATGAAAAAGGCCGGATAAAGATATTTTTTCCGGCCAATTGCAATAATGTCATACGCTATCATGAAAATGATGAATTTTAAGAGCTGAAGCCTCTGTATTTATTAAAACCTTTTTAACACCCGGCTTAAAAGCCGGGGCTATTCACTCCACCGGCGGCATCCCCGCTCGTCGAGTGATTCAGGGATGAATCGTAGAGAGACGCCCGGCGGTTGACGTGAGAGAAATAACTTGATTGCTTTCTTACTGATAATCAATATATTGAGAATTGAAACCTGTGGAGGATTGTTTATGAAGTCTGGCGGTTATCTGTTCATTTTTTTGATGCTGTTCTCATTGAGTGGTTTTGCCGTTCCGCTGTCCGATGTTTATCAGGCGGCCCAGCCGGGCGCCGGTTTCGACCGGGTGCTGCAGCTTGAAGCCGGTGAAGTTTATACCGGAAGCCAGGTAATATTCGGGGAAAAAGTGGCCATTCGCGGGAACGGCGCCATTATCGACCTGCAGGGCGGCGCCATTATTGCCATCGGCAGCGGCCTTCTGGATATAGACGGCTGTGTCCTGATCAACGGCAGCGACGCGCTAAGCATTGCCGATAACATGCGCACCACGGTTTCCAACTGCGTTTTCTACGGTAATACAAACGGTATTCAGCATACCAGCTATATGGCACCGCTAAAAATCAGCAACAGTATTTTTATGAACCAGCAGAATACAGCGGTTTCCGTCTATGAAGAAAATCTGGTTCATATGGAATACAATGTGGCTTACAATAACAGTGGCGGGCATTTTCTGGCCGGCTGCGGTTCGTGAGGCGGCACCAATGTGGCGTTTACGCCCTCGCCTGGTACAGGCGATCTGATTGATGTAAATCCCGGTTTTGCCGGTCCCGCCCAGCAGGATTTTTCACTGAGTCCAGCTTCTCCCTGTATTGCAAGCGGCGCGGACGGCTACGACCGCGGGGCAATCCCCTATCATAACCGGCCCCTGCCGGTATCCTCTATTATTTGCAGCATCAACGATTCCTCCTCTACGGTTTTACTGCAGTGGAATAATCCGGCAATGATGCTGGATTCCACCGCCCTCTCTTCCGCACTTTTCTGCAATATCTACCGCAACGATTCGCTTATCGCCGAACTGTTCGGGCAGAATCCGGGCGGCCAGACACAGTTTACAGACGATCTGCCCCAACCCGGCAATTACGTCTATCAAATCTCAGTGAAAACCGCTCCGAGCCGGGAAGGGTTGCGGCGGCGCAGCGCCCGCCACTGGGGCGGAGGTGCACTGAGCGGCATTGCCGTCTGGGCGCTGGAAACAGATCCGGGCAGCCGCGACGCCCTTCTGCAGGCTTTTCAGGACATGGGCTACAACCGCCCGGTGTATGTTACCGCGGATGCCCATGATTTCGAGCTCAGCCAGAATCTGGATGCTGTTTTCGTACTGCTGGGAACCCGTCCCAATTACTATTATCTGGGACAGGGCGCTTCCGACCGGCTGATCACCTATTTAATGGGAGGCGGCAATGTCTATCTGGAAGGCGCTGATTTCTGGAGCGATCCGGTGCAGCAGTCAGTGGCGGTTAACCAGTTTTTTCATGTTGATCCCATTGATTCTTCTCAGGCCTTCATCAATCAAATGGAAGGTGAAAGCGGGAGCATCATGCAGGGGCTGCAATTTGGTTACACCGGCAGCAATCAATCCATCGATGCCCTGAACGCAAAGTCCGGCAGTCAGGTGCTGCTGCGGAACATGGCGGACGGCAGCGGGCTGGCGATCGGCTACAACGAACAGAACTACCGCAGTATCGGCGCCAGTTTCAGTTTCGGGGATCTGCAGGACGGGCAGGCTCCCAATCTGAAAAGCGAATATCTCAGCCGGATCCTGGATTATTTTCAGCTAACCACCGGGCTGGACGCTCCTGAGGTAAATGGGTTAATTGCGGAAAAAATGACTCTGCAGCCGAATTATCCGAATCCTTTCAATCCGGCCACCGAAATCGGATTCACCGTCAGCAAAACCGCGAGGGTTACTCTTAAAATATATGATGTGCTGGGAAGGGAAGTCCGAACGC